>NZ_JBKQOI010000232.1:0-20551 GCF_052145595.1 Mycobacterium sp.
GTAGGAGTCTGGGCCGTATCTCAGTCCCAGTGTGGCCGGACACCCTCTCAGGCCGGCTACCCGTCGTCGCCTTGGTAGGCCATCACCCCACCAACAAGCTGATAGGCCGCGGGCCCATCCCACACCGCAAAAGCTTTCCACCCCAAGGCATGCGCCTCGGGGTCCTATTCGGTATTAGACCCAGTTTCCCAGGCTTATCCCAAAGTGCAGGGCAGATTACCCACGTGTTACTCACCCGTTCGCCACTCGAGTATCTCCGAAGAGACCTTTCCGTTCGACTTGCATGTGTTAAGCACGCCGCCAGCGTTCGTCCTGAGCCAGGATCAAACTCTCCAAACAAAAACCCCTCGATAAACGAGGTGAATTCAAATCAGAGATACCTGACAAGACGCCAATATCTGGCATCAAAAAGCGACCATACCCACACACGGGGGGTGCAAGATATGGTCAAAAAAACAACAACAAACAAAAACACCAAACACACTATTGAGTTCTCAAACAACACTCTTGCTTGTTTCGCCCGCTTTGGGGCAACCCTGCCAGCTTAATACAGATCCGGCAGCGGAGTCAAGCCCCGGTTTCGGCCATCTTCACGTGGTGACCGCGCCTGCTGGGCATTACCTTCGCGCTACTCTACCCGCTCGATCTCGGCTCCCAAAATCCCAAGGTTCTCAACGAATAACGGATAGCCGCGGTCGATGTGGAAGACGTCGTGGACCTCGGTGTCGCCGTCGGCGACCAGGCCCGCCAGCACCAGACCGGCGCCGGCGCGGATGTCCGAACACCACACCGGGGCACTCGAGAGCTGCGGCAGACCCCGCACGACGGCGTGGTGCCCGTCGGTGCGGGCGTCGGCGCCGAGCCGGATCATCTCCTCGACGAACCGGAAGCGCGCCTCGAACACGTTCTCCGTGATCATTGATGTGCCGTCGGCGATCGACGCCAGCGCGATCGCCATCGGCTGCAGATCGGTCGGAAACCCGGGGAACGGCAACGTCGCGACATTGGCGGCCTTCGGGCGCTCGTACTGGGTCACCCGGAAGCTGCTGTCCGTTTGGGTGACCGTGGCCCCGGCGTCGTGCAGCTTGTGCAGCACCACCTGGAGGTGAGCCGGATCGACGCCGGTCACCGAGATGTCCCCGCGAGTCATCGCCGCCGCGATGCCCCAGGTGGCGGCGACGATGCGGTCCCCGATCACGCGGTGCTCGGTCGGGTGCATCCGCG
The DNA here is from genome assembly GCF_052145595.1 of Mycobacterium sp. Classification (GTDB taxonomy): domain Bacteria; phylum Actinomycetota; class Actinomycetes; order Mycobacteriales; family Mycobacteriaceae; genus Mycobacterium. Next base: position 1,225 of record NZ_JBKQOI010000232.1, read on the forward strand.
GGACTCCGGTGATGGTCATGGTCGGCGAACCCGCGCCTTCGACCCGTGCGCCCATCTGGTTCAGCATCGTGCACAGATCGACGACGTCGGGTTCCCGCGCGGCATTGTGAATCGTCGTGACACCTTCGGCCAGGACCGCGGCCATCAGGATGTTCTCGGTCGCTCCCACCGAGGGGAACTCCAACTGAATCTCCGCCCCGCGCAACGTGTCTGCCGAGGCGACCACGCAGCCGTGCTCGATGTTGCATTGGGCGCCCAGCTGCCGCAGGCCCGCCTGATGCATGTCGAGTGGACGCGATCCGATCGCGTCACCACCCGGGAGCGCGACCCTGGCCCGCTTGCAGCGACCGACCAGCGGCCCCAGCACGCAGACCGAGGCCCGGAACTGTCGAACCGCCGCGAAGTCGGCGTCGTACTTCGGCTCGTCGGGCGAGGTGATCCGGGCAACGTCGCCGTCGAGTTCGACGGTGGCGCCCAGGCCACGCAACACCTCCGCCATCAGCGGCACATCGAGGATGTCCGGGCAGTTGGTGATCGTGCTGGTGCCTTCGGCCAACAGCGTCGCGGCCATCAGCTTGAGCACGCTGTTCTTGGCGCCCCCCACAGCGACTTCGCCTGACAACCGATTGCCGCCGGTCACAACGAATCGCTCAGCCACCCGCGTCAGTCTAGTGAAGCGCTATCGGCTTGTCAGTCAGCCGAGGCGGTCAGCCGAGTACGGTTTTCTCATGGCAATACACCTGACCCGCATTTATACGCGAACCGGCGACGACGGAACCACGGGATTGAGCGACTTCTCGCGGGTCTCCAAGAACGACCCCCGCCTGGTGGCGTACGCGGATTGCGACGAGGCCAACTCCGCCATCGGCGTCGCGATCGCGCTCGGTCAGCCCGACCAGGAGATCGCGGGTGTGCTGCGGCAGATCCAGAACGACCTGTTCGACGCCGGCGCGGATCTGTCGACTCCTGTGGTGGAACACCCCGAATATCCTCCGCTGCGTGTCACCCAGCCCTACATCGACCGGCTCGAAGGATGGTGTGACAAATACAACGAGCCTTTGCCGCCGCTGAATTCCTTTGTGCTGCCCGGTGGTTCGCCGTTGTCCGCGCTGTTGCACGTCGCCCGCACGGTAGTACGCCGGGCTGAACGTTCGGCGTGGGCCGCGGTCGATGCTCAGCCGGAAGGGGTCAGCTTACTGCCGGCGAAATATCTGAACCGACTGTCAGACCTGCTTTTCATCCTGGCGCGGGCGGCCAACCCCGGCGGCGATGTGCTCTGGAAACCCGGCGGCGGTCAGCCAAAGGCGCAGTGATGCCAGGTTTTCGCGGTTTCTCGCTTTCGAAAGCAGGATTGCCTTGAAACACAATCGGTCTATCCCGCCGGTGACCGTGATTCCCGTGCTGGTCTATCCCGACGTGCGAGCGGCGGTCGACTGGCTCACGACGGCCTTCGGATTTGCCGAGCGAACCCGGATCGGCGAGAGCCACCGGGCACAGATGAGCATCGGCGCCGATGGCGCGATAATCGTGGCGGACGTGGCAGGTGAGCGGCACCCGCCGCAGTCCGGCATCGTTACGCACGAGATCAAGGTGCGGGTAGCCGACGTTGCCGCCCAGTTCGAACGTGCCCGGGCGGCTGGGGCGACTGTGCTGGAGGCGCCCATCGACCGTGTCTACGGCGAACGCGAGTGCACCGTCGCGGATCTCGCCGGTCACCGCTGGCAGTTCACCGAAACATTGCGTGACGTCCGCCCTGAAGAATACGGATGCCAAACCGTCACCGACTGGCAGACCCATTCGGCCAGTTAGCTTTTCAGGCTAGACGCTGCGACGGCGCGCGCGGGGTGAGGGACGGGATTCCAGCCAGGACAAGAACGCGGTCGATGCGCCCTTGTCGAGCGCGATCTCGTAACCGGACCGGCGGTCCTGGGTCGTGTCGCGCAACTCCAGCACGACGATCGCATCGGTCATGATGTCGAACTCGTCGCCGCGTGGCGCACGCCTGGCCACGATCTCCACACCTCGCCGGCTGAGCCGACGATCCGGCCACAGGCGCAGACTGGACAGCCGGTAGAAAGCGGCCTCTTCGCCGCGGTAGCGGATCACGCCGTGCCGCCAGCCGTGACCTCCGACCGCGGGGATATCCCGCATGATCCCCGCTGTTCCGCCCTGGCGGAGTTTCCACAGCCGATAACTCAAGGCGAGGACGGCCGCCCCTAACACGAGGACGAGCACGACCATGCCGACCATGGGCGCGCTCATCGGCGGCTAGTCGATCGCGCCGACGGCGCGCAGTCTGGCGCGTCCCCTGGCGGCGATGTGGGGATCGTCGGACTCGGAATCCTCCTTGGCGGCGGCCTCGTCGATCTCCGACGCGAACTCGGCGGATTCGGCCAGAATGCTGACTCTCTCCTCGGTTACCGACAGGAAGCCCCCGTCGACCGCGATCCGCAGATCGTCTTCGCCGTCCCGTTCGACGCGCACCATGGCGTCGTCGACCAACTGGGCCACCAGCGGGATGTGGCGGGGCAGGATGCCGATCTCGCCGACGGTGGTGCGGGTGAACACGAACGTGGCCTCACCAGACCAGATCTTCCGGTCGACCGCGACTATCTCGACATTCAATTCGGCCATGCCACACCACCTTTCGACTCGACCGGAAGTTACAGTTTGGCGCCGAGGCTCTCGGCCTTCTTGGCCAGGTCGTCGAGGCCACCGATCAGGAAGAAGGCCTGCTCGGGTACGTGGTCGAACTCACCCTTGGTCAGGCGGTCGAACGCCTCGATGGTCTCCTTCAGCGGGACCGTCGAACCCGGCTGCCCGGTGAACTGTTCGGCCGCCATCATGTTCTGCGAGAGGAACCGCTCAATGCGCCGGGCCCGGTTGACCAATTGCTTGTCCTCTTCCGACAGCTCGTCGATGCCGAGGATGGCGATGATGTCCTGAAGGTCCTTGTACCGCTGCAGGATTCGGATGACCTCCTGCGCCACCCGGTAATGCTCCTCACCGACCACGCCGGGGTCGAGGATGGTCGAGCTCGACGCCAGCGGGTCGACCGCGGGGAAGATGCCCTTGGAGAACACCGAACGGGACAGCTCGGTGGTGGCGTCCAGGTGCGCGAACGTCGTCGCCGGCGCCGGGTCGGTGTAGTCGTCGGCCGGCACATAGACCGCCTGCATCGACGTAATCGACCGTCCACGCGTTGACGTGATGCGCTCCTGTAGCTGACCCATTTCGTCGGCCAGCGTGGGCTGGTAGCCCACCGCCGACGGCATCCGACCGAGCAGCGTCGACACCTCCGATCCGGCCTGGGTGAACCGGAAGATGTTGTCGATGAACAGCAACACGTCCTGGCCGGCTTCGTCACGGAACCACTCCGCCATCGTCAGCGCGGACAGCCCCACCCGCATGCGGGTGCCTGGGGGCTCATCCATCTGACCGAACACCAGCGCGGTGTCCTTGAGCACGTTGGCTTCTTGAAGCTCGACCCACAGGTCGTTGCCCTCGCGGGTGCGCTCCCCCACACCGGCGAACACCGAAGTACCACCGAAGTTACGGGCAATACGGTTGATCATCTCCTGGATGAGCACCGTCTTGCCCACCCCGGCACCGCCGAACAGGGCGATCTTGCCGCCACGTACGTACGGGGTCAGCAGGTCGACGACCTTCAGGCCGGTCTCGAGCATCTCGGTACGGGGTTCGAGCTCCTCGAAGGCCGGCGGGTTGCGGTGAATCGACCAGCGCTCGAATTCTTCTCCGTACCCCGGCTTGTCCAGGCAGTAGCCCAGCGCGTTGAAGACGTGGCCCTTGACACCCTCACCAACCGGCACGGAGATCGGGCCGCCCGTGTCGATCACCTCAACCCCGCGCACCAGACCATCGGTGGGCTGCATTGAGATCGTGCGCACCAAGTTGTCGCCGAGATGGTTCGCCACCTCCAACGTGAGGGTTTTCGCGAGCTCCTCGAACGTGACCTCGGCGTGCAGCGCGTTGAACAGCTCCGGCACCGAACCCCGCGGGAACTCGACGTCGACGACGGGCCCGGTGATCCGTACCACGCGGCCACTGGTGTCGGTGTCCGTCGGCTTTCCGGTCTTTTCGGCAGTAGCACTCATATCTTTTCGCTTCCTCGTGGGGCTACGTGGCGGCATCGGCGAGCGCGTTTGCGCCACCGACGATTTCGCTGATTTCCTGGGTGATCTGGGCCTGCCGCTCGCGGTTGGCCTCCAACGTCAGAGCCTTGATGAGGTCGTCGGCGTTGTCGGTGGCCGACTTCATCGCCCGCTGGCGCGACGCCAGCTCGGATGCAGCGGATTCGAGCATCGCCGCATACACGCGGGTGGTCAGGTACCGCGGTAGCAGCGCCCCGAAAAGCGTTGTCGCATCAGGCTCGAACGAGTACAGGGTGTGCAGTTTGGGTTCTTCCTCGATGTATTCCACCACCATCGGGGCAATCCGGTGAGCCACCGCCGACTGGGACAACATCGTCTTGAACTCCGTGTAGATGATGTGCAGCTCGTCGACGCCCTCGGTGTCGGACCGACTTTCGCCCTCATCACCGGTGCCGAGCATAAACGCGCCGACCAGGGTCGAAGCGATCTCCGCGGCGTTCTCGTACTTCGGTTGCTCGGAGAAGCCCGTCCAGGATTCGGTGATGTCCCAGTTGCGGAACTTGTAGTAATTCAGCGCTTTACGGCCGACGGCGTACAACACCGGTGTCTTGCCTTCTTCCCGCAGCAAGGAAAACAGCTCCTCGGCGCGGCGGAAGACGCTCGCGTTGTATGCACCGCACAGGCCGCGGTCGGACGACACCACCAGCACGCCAGCGCGCTTCGGTTCCGGTCGCTCGACGAGCAGCGGATGATCGAGGGCGGCTTCGGCGGCCAGCGTGGTGAGCATCGTGGTGATCTCGAAGGCATACGGCCTGGCGGACCGGAGGCGAGCCTGTGCCCTGCCGATGCGCGATGTCGCGATCAACTCCTGGGCCTTGGTGATCTTCTTGATCGACCCAGCCGAGCGGATCCGCCCGCGCAATTCGCGAAGTGTGGCAGCCATCGGTTGCTACTTCTTTTCCTTCTTCTCCACCACGGGCTTCTTGACCTTCACCGATTCCTTTGCCAGGTTCTCCTCGGCCAGCGCCCCGACGTGCTCGTCGGGCACCACCGACACGCCGCCCGAGCCCGCGAAGCCCTTCTTGAATTTCTTGATGACCTCGGTGAGCGCATCGGCGGTTTCGTCGTCGAGCTTCTGGGTGTCCCGGATGATGGCCAGGATCTTCTCTTCGGAGGCCCGGATGTGGTCCAGCAGTTCGGTTTCGAACCGCCTGACGTCCTCGACCGGCACCGAGTCGAGGTGACCGCCGGTGCCCAGGAAAATCGAGACCACCTGCTCCTCAACAGGCATCGGGCGGGATTGCGGTTGCTTGAGCAGCTCGACCAGCCGGGCACCCCGCTCCAGCTGCGCCTTGGACGTAGCGTCCAAGTCGGAAGCAAACGCGGCGAACGCTTCCAGTTCGCGGTACTGCGACAGATCGAGACGGAGACTTCCTGCCACCTCTTTCATTGCTTTGATCTGCGCGGCGCCGCCGACCCGGGACACCGAGACACCGACGTTGATGGCCGGCCGGACACCCTGGTTGAACAGGTCGGTCTCCAGGAAGCACTGCCCGTCGGTGATCGAGATGACGTTGGTGGGAATGTAGGCTGAGATGTCGTTGGCCTTGGTCTCGATGATCGGCAGGCCGGTCAGCGAGCCGCCACCGAGGTCGTCGGATAGCTTGGCGCAGCGCTCCAGCAACCGCGAATGCAGGTAGAACACGTCACCCGGGTAGGCTTCGCGGCCCGGCGGACGGCGCAGCAGCAGCGAGATGGCACGGTATGCCTCGGCCTGCTTGGTCAGGTCGTCGAAGATGATCAGTACGTGCTTGCCGTCGTACATCCAGTGCTGTGCGATCGCCGAACCGGTATACGGCGCAAGCCATTTGAAGCCCGCCGAGTCCGACGCCGGCGCCGCGACAATGGTGGTGTAGTCCATCGCGCCGCCCTCCTCCAGAACGCGGCGCACGCTGGCGATGGTGGTGCCCTTCTGCCCGATGGCCACGTACACGCAGCGCACCTGCTTCTGCTCGTCGCCGCTCTCCCAGTTCTTGCGCTGGTTGAGGATGGTGTCGACGCAGACCGCCGTCTTGCCGGTCTTGCGGTCGCCGATGATCAGCTGGCGCTGGCCGCGGCCGATCGGGGTCATCGCGTCGATGGCTTTGATCCCGGTCTGTAGGGGCTCTTTCACCCCTTGGCGCTCCACCACCGACGGCGCCTGGATCTCCAGTGCGCGCCGCGTGTCGGTCTCGATGTCTCCGCGCCCGTCGATCGGCCGGCCCAGCGGGTTGACCACCCGGCCCAGGAACGCATCCCCGACGGGGACCGACAGGACGTCCCCGGTGCGCTTGACCTGCTGGCCCTGTTCGATGGTCTCGAAATCACCCAGGATCACCGTGCCGACGCTGTGCTCGTCGAGGTTGAGCGCGACGCCCAGGACCCCACCGGGGAACTCGAGCAGTTCCTGGGTCATGACGGACGGCAGACCCTCGACGTGCGCGATGCCGTCGCCGGCGTCGACGACGGTACCGACTTCCTCACGGGAGGTGTCGGAGGTAAAGGAGCTTACGTACTCCTCGATGGCGCTCTGAACGTCGCCAGCGGAGATTGTCAACTCGACCATGGCTTTTCGTCTTCCTACTTGATCTTCGTTCGCGTGGGTCTCTGGTGGGGTCGGTGATGACTAGTCGGTGTTCAGTCGGGCAACTGGGCCTCGGCCGCGGCCAGACGAGACGAGAGCGTCCCGTCGATCACCTCGTCGGCCACAGCGATCAACAGCCCACCCAGCCGTTCGGCGTCGATTTGCAGCTGCACCGTCACCGGATTACCGTAGATGCGACTGAGAACTTCGGTGAGACGCTTGCGCTGGGCAGCGCTGAGCTCGGCGGCCGCACTGACCTCCGCGACAACTTCGCCACGCCGCGCCACCGCAATTTCGGCCAAGAACTTCATGGCCTCCTCGGCTGGCTCGCCCCTCAACAGCTCCACGGTCTGCGTCAGCAGTGCCGTGGCGATCGGGTTGACCGGGCCGCTCGCGCTCTCAAGCACGTTGCGCAGCAACCCAACCCGTCCCTCGGCCGGAACGGCGTAGTCGCCCAACAGGATGGCAAGTCGTGGCTGCGCGTCGACAACACGGGAAAACCGGAACAATTGGTCTTCGACCTCATCGACCCGATCCTCGCGTTCGGCGACTTCCAGCAAGGCTTGCCGCGACATGTGTTCGATCGCGTCGATCAGGTCGGTGTTGGCCGACCAGCGCTCCGAAACGGCTGCCCGCAGAACGTCGAGCGTGGCGTCGCCGACCTTGCCGGATACCAGCCGCTCGATCAACCGGACCCGGGGCGCCGCGTCCTCGGCGGGCATTGTGAGATACCGGGTGACCACGATTTCCCGGTCCAGCGTCTCGGCCACCGCGACCAGCTCGCTGGAAAGGGTGGAAAGGGCTTTGTTGTCAAGGTTCTCGGCTATGGTGCGGAACCGATCCGACAGGTTGCCCAGTGCGTGCCGGCTGGCCGCGCGCATCTTGGTCAGCAACGGGTATTCGACCTCGGTGGATTCTGGCGCCATGGCCTCGAGATCGTCCAAGAACCGATCGACGGTGGCCGACTGCTGCGCCGCGTCGGCAACGTAGTTGCGCACCAATTCCCCCGCCTGGCGCACAGATTCGTGACCGAGCTCCAGGCGAAGCTGACGGCTCAGCTGTGTCCGCAGCAACTCGACCTGGCGCGCACCCTGTACCTTGATGCGCTCCGCCTCGGCTTCGGCCTGGGCCTGAAATTGCTCGGTGACGCGTCCCGCGTCGGTCTGAGCCTCTTCGACGACTCGTTTCGCCTCCGACTTCGCGGTTTCCACGGCCTTGCTGTGGGCTGTGGTCGACTCGGTCAGCCGCTCGGCGGCCGAGGCCGCGTCGGTCAACTGCTGGCGCACCGCGTCCTGGCGGGCGTCCATCAACTTGCGCACTGGCGGCACTACGTACCGCACCACCAGCCATACGATGACCGCGAAGCCGAGCAGCTGTCCGACAAAGGTGGACGGATTCCCCATTGTCGCTTACCTCGCCGCGGGTGAGACGTTGACGTCGACGCCGAGGATTCGACTGGCCAGGGTCGCCGACATGGTCCCGACGTTGTCGCGCAGATCCAGCTCCACGGCGTCCCTCTCCCGCTTCAATTGCTCCGAGGCCGCCTGCAACGTCGACATCACCTCTTGCTCGGCACGGGCGCGCGCGTCCTCGACGACCTTACGACCCTCCGCCCGGGCGTTGTCCCGGAAGGAAGACGCCCGCACGCGGGCTTCCGTCATGGCCTTTTCGTAATCGGCTTCGGCGGCCTCGACCTGCTCGGACGCCTTCTTGTTGTCGGCGGCGGTCTTGGCGATCATGGCGTCGCGTTCGCGCAGCACCTTCAGGACCGGCGGCACGACGAACGTGCCGATGACGCCGAGCACGATGAGGAAGATGGCCAGCACAAAGAAGAACGTGCCGTTGGGAACGAGGAAGTTGCTGGTCTTGCCTCCCTCTGCTGCCTGGCCTGCGGCCAGCACAATAGGGCTCACTTCAGGCATCAGAACCCATCACAGCCGAACTACGTGACGGGAGTGGCGAAGACGAACAACGCCATGAACGCCAGGTTGATGAAGTAGGCCGCCTCAACCAGACCGACGGTGATGAAGAACGGCGTGAACAACCGGCCCTGCGCCTCGGGTTGCCGGGCGATACCCGAAACCAGCGCGTTACCCGCGATACCATCACCGATACCGGCGCCGATCGCACCGCCGCCCATGATCAGCCCACCGCCGATGAGAGCACCGGCGGCGATAGTGGGGTCCATTCATTTCCTCCTTTATTCAGCTTTATCTGCTGGCTTATCTGGTAGCGGTCTACCAGGCTCCTGTAATGGTCCGTGGGCCGGGACAATTCGTCGCGGTTCTAGTCATGATGCTCGTCCAACTCCATGGCTTGGCTGAAGTACAAGATGGTCAGAATCGAGAAGATGAAGGCCTGGATCGCCCCGACGAACAAGTCGAACGATTTCCAGATCGCGTTGGGCAACCACATGATGTATGGGGGGAAGAGCGCGATCAGCGCGACCAGGATGCCGCCGGCGAAGATATTGCCGAAGAGTCGGAGCGACAACGAGATCGGCTTGGCCAGTTCTTCGACCAGGTTGATCGGCGCCAGGAACGCCACGTGCCCCTTGAGCACCTTGATCGGGTGCCCGATGATGCCACGGCGCCAGATCCCGGCCACGTTGTAGCAGACGAACACGAAAAGAGCCAGCGCCAGCACGTAATTAATGTCCGCCGCCGCCGGTTTGAGCAACTCGGTGGTGTGACCGGATTTATCGGTGTATTGCAGCGGGAGCACCGACAGCCAGTTGGAGATCAGGATGAACACGAAGATCGTGACGGCCAGTGGCAGCACGAAGGGCGCGATCCGCATACCGATGGCGCTCTCGATCTGGTTGCGCATCTGTATGGTGATGGCCTCCCAGAACAATTGGACTCCGCTGGGTACGTCGCTCGACGTGACCTTGGCGCGCAGGAAGAAGGCCAGCGCGATCACGATCACCGCCGCGATCGCGGTCGACAGCACCGTGTCGGTGTTGACGGTCATTCCGAGCCACGTCGCGGTGTTGTGCTCGCCGACCTCGATTTGGGAACCGGCCAGGATCGTCTCAGTCACCGCCGGTGCTCCTTTCCTCCGACCCTTCCGGGCCGGACAGTGCCCCCGGCTCCGCAGCCGCCGTGCGCAGCTTCTTCCAGACCGGCAGCGCGGTCGCCGCGACCAGTAGCAGCTGGAAGAGCGCCAGCCCGAACACAACGCCCAATCCCTGAGGCCGGAAAACGTAGGCGATGGCCAGACCGATGACGGTGATGATCGCCAGCCGCGTTGCCGAGTTAAGAGCCATCGAGCTTTTCAGCGGATGCTCTTTCGCGGTGATCGATGCAACCGAACGCTGCACCAGAACGGCATTGAGCAAACCCAGCAGCAACCCGACACCGAAGAACACCCCGACCATGAGGTGACCGGACAATCCGGCGGCGAGCATTGCCACGGCGGTGATACCAACGCTGATCACCAAAAGCAGAACCGGGCGGAAAGCAACAGAGGGAAACACCAACGGCGCGTCCTGCGCTGGTGTCGTCACTGCAGCACCTCAATCCCAGGTAAGCGGAACGGAAACCCCCCGACCGACCGATCGGTGGCCCGCCGAGCGTATCGCAGTCGTCGCGCTGGAATCACCCAAGGGGTAGCTCCCTATGTCGGTCGCGAATCGGCGCGATCGGACAAGCGCCCGGCTGGCCGGCAACCCGCGAGGTCTGTTTTCGGGGTTCTACCTGCACCGTACCACATGGTAGACACGACTACTACTTCGTGTCGTAGCGCTCGTCTTCGTAGTCGTCGCGGCGGCGCAGCAGCGGGATCGCCGTCGCCACGCCGGCGATCACAATTGCGCCGAGCATTACCGCCCCCGTATCACGGGGGTTGAAAAAAATCGTGCTCGCGGTGCCGAACGCGACAATGCCGACCCACAGATAGATCAGCAGCACCACCCGGCGATGCGAATGACCGATTTGCAGCAACCGGTGGTGCAAGTGCATCTTGTCCGGGCTGAATGCGCTGCGGCCGGCACGGGTGCGGCGCACGATCGCCAGCAGGAGGTCGAGCATCGGCACGAACATGACAGCGACCACCAGCAGGAACGGCGACAGCAAAGCAAACACATCGCGTGCGCCGTAGGCGTTCTGCGAGACGGGGCCGGCAGCGGTCGTGGAGGCGGCGGCGAGCATCAAGCCGATCAGCATCGAGCCGGAATCGCCCATGAAGATCTTGGCCCGGTGAAAGTTGTGCGGCAAGAAGCCCAAACAGGCCCCCGCCAGTACCACCGAAATCACCGCGGGCGGATAGAACAGCACATCACCCTCGTGATCGCGCAGCAGGCCAACGGAGAACATGCAGATCGCCATCGCGGTGATGAGTCCCAGCCCGGCCGCCAGCCCGTCGAGCCCGTCGACGAAGTTCATCGCGTTGACGATCGACACGGTCAGCGCCAGGGTGAGCAGGATCGACGAGGCTTGGTCCAGCACTATGGTGCCGACACCGCCGATAGGGATGTACAGAACGCTCCAGGCAACGCCCATGGTGACCAGCACGCTGGCCGCCGTGATCTGGCCGGCGAACTTCGTCAGAGCGTCCAGGCCCCAACGGTCGTCGATCAGGCCGATTCCCATGATCACCGCACCGGCCACCAGGACCGCGGGCATGCCGTTGGAATAGACGAATCCTCGGGTGAGCGCCGGAAGCTGAGAAGCCAGGAAGACGGCCGCGACAACGCCGAGAAACATCGCCAGCCCGCCCATCCGTGGGGTTGGCGTCACGTGCACGTCGCGTTCCCGCGGGTAGGCGACCGCGCCAAGTCGGGTGGCCAGCACCCGCACCGGTCCGGTCGCGAAGTAGGTGATGATCGCTGCGGTCAGTCCCACCAACGCGAGCTCGCGCAGGGGGACACCGGCACCGCGGTCAGACAGAGCGAACAAACCACCGGCAAGGATGATTACGTCGCTGGACACCACGAGACCGTACTGCACCAACCTGAGACCCGATTACGCGCTGGCCGGCTAGGCGATCAGATTTCCCGGGTCCAGCCCGAGCACTTCCGCGATCCGCTCAACGCTCACCGGACCCGCGCGCAAGATGCGCGGGGTGGCTCCGGTCAGGTCGACGATCGTGGAGGCGGCCTGCTGCTGCGACGGACCCGCGTCCAGATAGACGTCGACGAGATCGCCGAGTTGGCTGCGCGCCTCTTCGGCGTCCACCGCCGGCCGGCGGCCGGAGACGTTGGCACTGGACACCGCCACGGGCCCCACCTCACGCAACAACTCAATGGCAACGAGGTGCAACGGCATCCGCAGCATCACGGTGCCACGGGCGTCGCCGAGATCCCACTGCAACGACGGCGCCTGCGACACCACCAGGCTTAGGGCGCCCGGCCAGAATGCGCGGATCAGATCCCGCGCCCCATCAGGCATCGTGTAGACGAGGCCCTCGATGGTGTGCCAGGAGCCCACCAGCACGCCCACCGGCATGTCTCGACCCCGTCCCTTTGCCGAGAGCAGCGCGGCCACCGCGGCGCTGTCGAAGGCGTCGGCGCCGATGCCGTACACGGTGTCCGTCGGCATGACAACCAGCCGGCCGCCCTTGAGCGCCCCTACCGCCGAGGCGATTCCGCGCGAACGCTGGTCGGGATCAGCACAGTCGAACACGGTCATCGGTGCTCTCTCCTGCAAGCCGTCACGAACCTGGGCCGGCCGGCCAGATCATGGCGCGCCCGAACCTCTTCGAAAAGCCCTGTGGTTTCGACCAATTCGACGGCCTGCGCCGATGTGGTGTCATCATGCTCGACGGCCAACAGACCGCCCGGGCGCAGCCAGCGCCCGGCGAGGCGCACAACGGCGGCGATCACAGCCATCCCGTCCGCGCCGCCGAACACCGCGTGAGGCGGATCATGCTGGGCCACTTCGGGTTCAAGAACGATATCGTCGGGAACGTAAGGCGGGTTGGCGACGACCAGGTCGACCAGTCCGTCAAGTCCGGCTAGCAGGCCAGGCCTGGAGGCCAGCTCGGTGACGTCGGCGTGCACGAGTTCGACGGCGGTACCCTCGGCGTTGCGCCGCGCGTACTCGAGGGCCGCATCGGAGTCGTCGATGCCGATGACCCTTGCCGCGGGCCGGTGTTGGGCCAGCGCCACCGCCAAAGCGCCGGAGCCGGTGCACAAATCGACGATCACGGGCCGCGCCGGGAGCCGCTGCGCGGTGGCCCATGCCAAGATGGCCTCGGTTTCCGGGCGCGGTATGAACACCCCGGGGCCGACGCGCAGCAGCACCGGCCCAAACGCCGCCGTCCCGGTGAGATGCTGCAACGGAACTCGCCGCGAGCGCGCGGCCACGATGGCACGGTAACGTCCGAAGAATTCGTCGCCGGGCGACTCGAGCAAGGCAAGTCGACCGCGTTCGGTGCCGACCAGATGAGCGGCCAACTCTTCGGCATCGTAACGCGCAGAATCGATCCCCGCCTTGGCGAGCTGCGCCGCAGCGGAGTCGATCGCGCGCCGCAGCGGGGTCATGCCTGTTGCAGCCGGGACTGCTTGTCAGCGGCGCTCAGCGCGTCGAACATCGCGTCCAGGTCACCGTCGAGCACCTGATCGAGGTTGTGTGCCTTGTAACCGATTCGGTGGTCGGTGATCCGGTTTTCCGGGTAGTTGTAGGTGCGGATCCGTTCGCTGCGGTCCACGGTGCGGATCTGGCTGGCCCGGTCGGCCGACGCGTCGGCCAGCGCCTGTTCCTCGGCCATTGCCTGCAGGCGGGCCACCAGCACCTGCAACGCACGGGCCTTGTTCTGCAGCTGTGAGCGTTCGTTTTGACAGGTGACGACGATCCCGGTGGGCAGATGCGTGATCCGCACCGCGGAGTCGGTGGTATTAACACCTTGGCCGCCCTTCCCCGAAGACCGGTATACGTCGATGCGCAGATCCGATTCGTCGATCTGCACCTCGCCCACTTCCTCGGGTTCGGGATAAACCAGCACGCCCGCCGCTGAAGTGTGCACGCGGCCTTGGGATTCCGTCACCGGGACCCGCTGCACCCGGTGCACCCCGCCCTCGAACTTCATCCGCGACCACACCCCGTCGGCCGCGTCGCCATCACCGGCGCCCTTATTGGCAATTGCGAGCGTCGCGTCCTTGTAACCGCCCAGATCCGAGGTGGTTTCGTCCAGCACCGTCACCGTCCAGCCATGCCGCTCGGCGTAGCGGATGTACATCCTGGCCAGGTCAGCGGCGAACAAGGCCGACTCTTCGCCGCCCTCACCGGATTTGACTTCGAGCACGATGTCGTCGGCGTCATGTGGATCGCGCGGTGCCAGCATGTCGGTGAGTTGGGTGTCCAATTCGGCGACCTGTGATTCCAGTTCGGCCACCTCATCGGCGAACGACTCGTCGTCGACGGCCAGCTCGCGCGCGGTCTCTAGATCATCGCGCGCGGCCACCAGCTTGCGGTAAGTGCCGACGATCGGGGCCAATCGCGCGAATCGGCGCCCGGCTTTGCGCGCCTCGTCGGGCTTGCTGTGCAATTCGGGATCCGCCAGCTGATGCTCGAGCTCGGCGTGCTCGGCAAGCAGCACATCAATCGTCTGTACCGGCTGCGTCATGTCACACCTCCTCACCCGTTTTTGCAAGCCCGTTTTGCGAGCTTTTTACCGCAAACGCGAACCGACGCCCGGTCTGTGCGGGTTTGCGCACAGTTCGGGCGTCGGTGACCGAGCTATTTTTCAGTGTTCTCCGAGGCAGCCCCGGCCTTGCGCTTGCCGTAGCGCTTTTCGAAGCGGGCCACCCGACCGCCGCTGTCGAGGATCTTTTGCTTGCCGGTGTAGAACGGATGGCACTGCGAGCAAACCTCGACCACGATGCGACCTCCCGGCTTGGTGCTGCGGGTCTGGAAGGTGTTACCGCACCCGCAGACCACCGTGGTCTCCTCGTAGGCGGGATGAATGTCAGCTTTCATGATGTCCTCTTCGATCGTTGCGGCCCGGGCCCGCCGTATGCGATCCGGCGGTCGGGCATGAACTCCTGCGAACCTGAACCGGTTCTGGGTTATCGACCGTCGATTATGCCAGGTCAACCTACGTCATCCCAAAACACCGTGATGCGCCCGCGCATTCCCGGGGCAAGCTCGCGCCGAAACTGCAACCACGCACACCTGCGTCGGCGTGTCGTGTGCGCGGTTGCAGTGTCGAGGTACCCCGGCACTAGCGGTAAATTCTGCTGCGCCCGATGCGCGCCCAGAACACACCGCTGCCGGGTGCCGCGCCGCGCGCGGTCAGCTCCCGCTTGAGAATCTTGTTGGTCGCCGTGGTCGGCAGCCGATCGGTGAGCCAGACATAACGGGGCCAGGCCTTGGGTGACAGGTCGGGCTGACCGGCCAGGAACTGCCCGAACTCCCCTGGCGTCAGATCGGCGTTGTCGCTCAACACGATCGCCGCCATCACCTGATCGCCGGCGTGATCGTCGGGAACCGCATACACCGCGACGTGGCTGACCGGTGTCAACCTCTGCAGAATTCGCTCAATTGGCGCCGTGGTCATGTTCTCCCCGTCCACCCGCAACCACTCACCGCTGCGTCCGGCGAAGTAGATCCACCCGTCGGCGTCCCGGTAGGCCAGGTCACCGGACCAGTACATGCCGTGCCGAAGGCGCGCGTCGGTGGCCTGCGGGTCGTTGTAGTACCCGGCAAAAAGCCCCGCGCCGGTGGTGTTGACCAGCTCCCCTATCGCCTCTTCGGCGTTGGTCAGGGCGCCATCCTCGCCGAAGACCGCCGCGGGGCACTCGGCCAGCGTGTCCGGGTTGTAGATGGCTACGCCGGGAAAGCCCCGGCCGAGCGATCCGGGCGGGCAGCCGTCTTCTCGGGTGATGATGATGGCGCCCTCGGTCGACCCGAAGCCGTCCCACACCGTGCAGTCGAAACGGCGACTGAACTCGGCGATATCGCGATCGCTCGCCTCGTTGCCGAACGCGACCCGAAGCGGGTTGTCGTGGTCATCGGGTTGCTCCGGCGTGGCCAGGACGTAGGCGAGGGGCTTGCCGACGTAGTTCATGAAAGTCGCCCCGCACCGGCGCAGGTCGGAGAGAAAAGCGGAAGCCGAGAACGTCGCGGGGACCATGGCCGCGCCGGCGCCCACCGCCACGCTCCAGCCGGCCAGCAGCGCGTTGGAGTGAAACAGCGGCATCGACATGTAGCAGACGTCGGAGGAATCGATCTCGAACCGCGCGATCAGCGCGAGGCCGGCAAACAGCACCGTCAGATGGGTGACCTGCACCGCCTTGGGTTCGCCGCTGGTTCCGGAGGTGAAGATCATCATGACGGTGTCGGTGGGCACGACCTCGCGATATGGGGTCAGCGTTCCGGCATCGCCCAGAAGCGCCGACCACGACTCACTGGACACGTCGAACACCCGGACACCGGGCAGGTCCAGACCGCCCAGCAACTCTTTGTGCGCCGGATCGGTGAGCAGGATCTGGCAGTCGGCATGCAGGATGTCCCTGGCCAGCAAAGCACCGCGACGGGTGTCGTTGATACCGCACAGCACGTATCCGCCGAGCGCCGCCGATGCCATGGCCGTGAGCATCTCGGGGGTATTGCCCAGCAACGTGCCGACGTGCATTGGGCGGTCCGGATCGGCGACGCGAATCAGGGCTGCAGCGGTCGCGGCGGCATCGGCCAGATGCTCACGCCAGGTCCAGACCCGCTCGCCAAACTTCAGCGCCGGCGTGTCCTGGCCCAGCCGTTCGCGAAGCAGTTGCTGCAGCGTCTCCGCCACGGCCGGTGAGTTGACTAGTCGTTATCCATCGACCCAGGCGTCGTCTTGGACACCTGAACCAGGAATTCGTAGTTGTTCTTCGTCTTGCGCAGCTGCGACATCAGCAGGTCGATGGCCTGGTGGGAATCCAGACCCGACAGCACGCGGCGCAGCTTGTGCACGATGGCGAACTCGTCGGGTGACAGCAGCAGCTCGTCTTTGCGCGTACCAGAGGGGTTCACGTCGACCGCGGGGAAGACCCGGCGTTCGGAGATCTTGCGGTCCAGCTTGAGCTCGGCGTTGCCGGTGCCCTTGAACTCCTCGAAGATGACCGTGTCACCGGTGGAGCCGGTCTCGACCATCGCCGTGGCGATGATGGTCAGCGAACCGCCTTCCTCGATGTTGCGTGCGGCGCCCAGGAAGCGCTTGGGCGGGTACAGCGCGGTGGAGTCGACACCACCGGACAGGATCCGGCCCGACGCGGGCGACGCGTTGTTGTAGGCGCGCCCCAGGCGGGTGATCGAGTCCAGCAACACCACGACGTCCTTGCCCTGCTCCACGAGCCGCTTGGCGCGCTCGATGGCCAGCTCGGCCACGGAGGTGTGGTCGGACGGCGGCCGGTCGAACGTCGAGGCGATGACCTCGCCCTTGACCGAGCGCGTCATGTCGGTGACCTCCTCGGGCCGCTCGTCGACGAGCACGACCATGAGGTGGCATTCGGGGTTGTTTTTGGTGATCGCGTTGGCGATGTCCTGCAGGATCGTCGTCTTGCCCGCCTTGGGCGGCGACACGATCAGCGCGCGCTGGCCCTTGCCGATCGGCATGATCAGGTCGATGACCCGCGTGGTCAGCCGCTCCGGGGTGGTTTCCAGACGAAGCCGCTGGTTGGGGTACAACGGCGTCAGTTTGCTGAAGTCGGGCCGCTTCTTGGCGTCCTCGACCGAGCCGCCGTTGACGGTGTCCAGGCGTACCAGCGGGTTGAACTTCTGCCGCTGGTTGGGCTGTTCGCCGTCCCGGGGCACCCGAACCGCCCCGGTCACCGCGTCACCGCGGCGCAGGCCGTTCTTGCGCACCATGTTCATCGACACGTAGACGTCGTGCGGACCGGCGAGGTAGCCGGAGGTGCGGACGAACGCGTAATTGTCGAGGACGTCAAGGATGCCGGCGACCGGCTGGACGACGTCGTCCTCACGCAGTTCGGTGTCGGCGCCTTCACCGGATCGTTCGCCGCGGCGCCTGCGGTCGCGGAACCGGCGTCCCCGCCGGCCCTGACGCCCCTCGCCATCGTCATCCTGCTGGTTCGAGCCACGCGACTGCTGTCCGCCCGAGCCCTGCTGATCAACGTTTTGGTCGCTTCCGGCGTCTTGCCCGCGCTCTTCGGACTTGGTGTTCCGTTGGCCCCCTTGGCGGTTGTTGGCCTCGCCACCGTTTCGGGTGCCTGTGCCGTCGCGATCCGCTTCGTCAGTCGTGCGGCCGGCCGCTCCCGCTTCGCGGGAGGCACCACGTCGTTCCCGGCGCGGGCCCTCGGTTGATGAACCGTTCTGTTCGCCTGGAGCCACCGGTGCCTCGGCCGGTGCTTCGGCCGTGGGTGTGTCGGATTTGCCGCTGTCCTCCGGGGTACCGGACGCCGAAGCGCCGTTGGCTTGTCCCCTGATTTCCTGTAACGCGGCGATTAGTTCGTTCTTGCGCATACCAGACGTCCCCTTGACGCCGGCTTGGCTGGCCAGCGCGCGCAGCTCGGGCAGCACCATGGTGGACAGGGAGCCGGCCGAGGGATTGCTTTTGCCGTCCGGTGTGTCTGTGGTCACGGCATTCGACAGCTGATCGCCGTCGGTACTTTCGTCAGCCGTGAACAGGTCCGTATCAGTCACGGATTTCCTTTCTTCCCTCGCTGATCACGTCATGCGAGGGGTCGTTGCATTCAGCCAATTTGCCGAGTGCACCCAATCTTCGACTCTGCAACGGTGATCGCCTGTATCGGCGTAGAGAACGGCGAACCTCGTCCACGAGAAGAATTGGTGGTTGTCCTAGCGGCAATGCAGTATGGATGCAGATGCAGATGCTGCGATTGCTGGACGGCTCCGAGGATAGCCCGCATCTTTGTTGGAAGCAAGCAAACCCTCCGGCCACGCTGTGGATTAACCCCGGACTGTGACTTCCGGGCTCCAGCGAACTCCTTCGCCGGAGGTCATCTCAGTGACAATGAATCCGTTTGCGGCCCCGTACTCCACCGCTTCCGGGGGCAAACCTGCCGCTGTGCTCAGCGCAATCAGCGAAGGACCCGCCCCCGATAGCGTCGCTGCCAGCTTATGACGCCGCAAGAGCCGCAAATATTCCGCCGAAGCGGGCATCGCAGCGGCGCGTTGCGGTTGATGGAGCAGGTCTTCGGTGGCCGGCATCAGCAGATCCGGCCGTTCGGTCAGCGCCACCACCAGCAACGCGGCACGGCTGACGTTGAACCTGGCGTCGACGTGGCTGACCTGGGCCGGCAGTAGCACCCGGGTCTCCGCGGTCAACGAGCGCTCCTCGGGGATCGCGCAAAACAGCCGGATATCGGGATGAAGCCGCAGCGGCACCGCCAAGTAGTCGGGCCGATCACCGGTGCGGTCGGTCCACGAAACCACCGCACCGCCCAACACCGCGGCCGCGGCGTTGTCGGGGTGTCCCTCGAACTCCGACGACAGCTGGATCAGCTGAGCTACGCTTAGCGGTGTCGAATCCGTCTGTGCGACAAGACCGTTCACCGCCGCCGAACCCCCGACCACGGCCGCCGCAGAGGAGCCGAGACCGCGGGAATGCGGGATGGCGTTGCGGCAGCGCACCACCAAGCCTGCGGCACCGACCCCCACCGCCTGCAGCCCGCGTCGGACAGCGCGCACCA
>NZ_JBKQOI010000233.1:0-7889 GCF_052145595.1 Mycobacterium sp.
GGCCCGCGACCGCAAAGGTCCACACATCGCCTTTCAGTTCCTGGCGGTGCCTGAGCTTGATGACCGGCTCGCCACAGCCAGCATGACCGCCTTCACCGACACCCCGCTGTGGAACCGGCCCAATGCGGTAGCCAGCTGGGGCCACTACCTCGGTGCGGGGCGCGCCGGCACCGACGATGTGTCGACGTACGCCGCGCCGGCGCGCGCGACGGATTTAGCCGGTCTGCCGCCGGCCTATGTCTCGGTCATGCACTTCGACCCGCTACGCGATGAGGGCATCGCCTACGCCTTGGGGATGCTGACCGCCGGGGTCACCGTCGAATTGCACTTGTTCCCGGGTACTTTCCATGGCTCAGCCCTCATCCAGCACGCGGCGATCTCACAGCGCGAGCAGGCCGAAGTGATCGCGGTGTTGCGGCAAGCCCTCGCCGTGTAGCAACAGCGATCAAAACCTCAGGCTGCACGTCAACTGGCGGGCGTGAGGTGTATCAAGGCCACTTCCCAGCGCCCATGAGTGCGCACGAATACCGTGGTCGTCCACTCGTGGTTATCGCGGGTTTGTCCACCGGCGACCTCAGTGCTCAGGAGCCGCTGAGTCAGCACGGCAGCGTCACCGAATACGCGCACTCGGGCAGTTATTCCTCGGCCACAAGGCCTTTCACCTGCTGGTAGTAAATGACCTTCCCGCCGCCGGCCCAATTACCTTCGGGGATTTCGTGGATCAGCGTCCAGACATGAAATGCCCTTGAGCCTTGCGGCTCGATTCCGGCCGCGGCGCACACTGCGTCGTGCACGTCGGCGGCGAGCCGTTCTTTACGCTCCTTATCCAGCGCTCCTTCGAAAACCGTTAGTGCGACCCGGAATCGGGGCGCGCCGGGTCCGCGGCCGCCCACCGAGAGGTCGGTCGCCTCCACCGCATGCAGGTACACCCACGTGTTATCACGCAGAAACGGAGTGTCCGGAGCGCGTTCGGCGCGCAGCAGCGCGGTGACCAACTCGTCGGACAGCCGGCCCAACGCCTGTTCCTCGAGGGAGCCACGCACGTACGTCAGGTCGATCATCGGCATTGGAAATCGTCTCCTCGCTCACAGCTTTCGCAGGCCGCGCACGACCTTGACGTAGGGCGCGGTCGCGGACGCGCTTTTGCGCAGACTCGGTTGAATCGCACCGGCATTGCCTACGACGAGGTATCGCAACCCGTTGTCGCGGAACTCGGCAATCTGTCCGATGACTTCGTCGGGTGTTCCGACCGCAAACAACTCCCGGACGAGCGATCGCGGGGCCCGGGCCGCGTAGGAGAGCGCCGTCTGCTCGTCGATAGTCTGCGGAATGAGGTCCTGGTTTCCGGTGAAGTCCGCCCCCAAAGGGTGTTCCGCGCCATGGCGTGCCCAGTCTTTGGCGGGGCAATTGAGCGTGAACACCTTGGCGATATCGGAGTCGACGACTTCATCGATTTCGTCGCGGGACCGGCCGGTCACGATGAACCGAATGAGTGCGGGGGTGATGGCCATCGGATCGCGTCCGGCATCCGAAGCCGCGGCCCGCACGATCTCGAGTTGCTCCCCGTATTCGGTGGCCCGGGTCGTTCCGGGGAACGAGCCGTCGGCGTATCGTCCAGTGGCGCGCATCATGCGCGGCCCGTGCGCGGCGATCCAGATCTCGGGCCATTTGCCCTTGTACGGGGGGAGCGCGAAAGTCGCCTTGTGCAAAGGGAAGAAGGGTGAGTCGCGGCTGACCAATTCGCCGTTGGAGTTCCACAGCGCGCGAATGGTGGCCACCGCCTCCTCGAAGCGAGCCACTGGTTTGGACCAGTCGACGCCGTAGGGAGCATTGCTTTCGCGTTCGCCGGTTCCGATGCCCAGAACGGCCCGGCCACGGGTGAGCAGGTGCAGCGAGGCGGCGGCCTGTGCGGTGACGGCGGGGTTGCGCCTGCCGGTGTCGGTCACGGCGACCCCGAGGCGCATCCTGGCGAGCCGATTGCGGCCCGCCAGGTAGCCCAGCATCGTCCACGGCTCGAGGTGAGCGTCCATCTTCGGGATCAGCCGGGCGGCGCCGACGTGCTTGGGCGTCCACATCGAGGGCGGCAGCACCGAGTTGAGGTGGTCGGCCACCCAGAAGGAGTCGGCTCCGCAGGCCACCCCGGTCAGGTAGTCGGCGTGGATCAAGGGCTTCGGCCCGAACCGCGAATTGATCGTGTTGTGCATGACGCCCACGCCTAAAGCGGCCACCGTGTTCGCTCCTCCGGGCCACCGGCCAGAGGCTAGCCGATCGGCTACTCGGACGATAAATGATGGGGACGGGTTCTTCAATGGCTTGCCTGCACCGGCCCGGGTGGCGAAGCGAGCAGTGGGATCAGCGGCCGCGACGTCCATCTCGCGCGCGAGTTCGCAGTGCCCGGTGCGATCCGGCTCGTCGACCCGCGACAATGGTCAGATGGCCAGGACGCGGCGGTTGCTTCTGCTCGCCGTCGCGCTTGTCACGGCCACCAGTGCCTGCGCAGTTGCCCGCGTAGCCGTCCGACCCGTCGACACCACCGTGCCGGCCGGCCCCGGGGTGCCGCCCGTCAGCGACGCGGCGCACGCGGCCGGATTCGTCGACGTTAGGAGCGTGGTTCCCGACGCCATAATCGACCTGCGCTACGCGACGACGAACAATTTCACCGGCACGCAGTTGTATCCGTCCGACGCCCGATGCCTGGTGCATCAATCCATGGCTCCGGGGCTGGCGGCGGCCGCGACGGCGCTGCGCCCGCAGGGCCACGTGCTGGTGTTCTGGGACTGCTACCGGCCGCACGATGTTCAGGTCAAGCTGTTCAACGCGGTCCCCAACCCCGCCTGGGTCGCCCGCCCGGGCCAGTATGCGCACAGCCATGAGTCCGGGCGTTCGGTCGACGTGACATTCACCACCGTGCAACAGCAGTGCCCGCCCGAGCGGCAGGTGGACGGACTCTGCTTGGCCGACATGGGCACTGACTTCGACGACTTTTCCTCGCGGGCAACGGCATTCGCAACCCAAGGTGTCAGCGCCGATGCGCAGGCGAACCGGGCCCGGCTGCGGGACGCCATGAACTACGGCGGGTTGACCGTGTACTCCGGTGAGTGGTGGCATTTCGATGGTCCGGGGGCCGGGGTTGATCGTCCGATCCTCAACGTCCCTATCGACTAGCGTCTCATATATTGAGACGAAAGTTTCATATAGTGGTGGACGGCCGGTAAGCTTCACGCCGAGGTAGGCTGATCCGAGGGGGGAACCATCATGAACGGCAAACGCCCGGGCTACACGCACGGGCATCACGAATCGGTGCTACGCGGTCACCAGCGGCGCACCGCGGACGACTCCGCGGCCTACCTGCTGCCCCACCTGAAGCCGGGGCTGTCCGTGCTGGACATCGGATGTGGCCCCGGGACGATCACCGCCGACCTCGCCGCCCGGGTCGCGCCCGGGCCGGTGCTGGCCGTCGACCAATTCGCCGACGTCCTCGACATGGCCCGCGCCGAGGCCCGGCGGCGCAACCTCTCAAATGTCTCGTTCGCGACCGCCGACGTCCACCGGCTCGGCTTTCCCGACGACACATTCGATGTCGTCCACGCCCACCAGGTGCTGCAGCACGTGGCCGATCCGGTGCAGGCGCTGCGGGAGATGAGGCGAGTGTGTCGGCCCGGCGGCGTGGTCGCGGCTCGAGACGCCGACTACGCGGGCTTCGTCTGGTTCCCGCGCCTGCCGGCGCTGGACTTGTGGCTGGACCTCTACGAAAAGGCGGCCCGCGCCAACCACGGCGAACCGGATGCCGGTCGAAGGCTGCTGTCGTGGGCCGTTGAGGCCGGCTTCGACGATGTAAAGCCAACGGGCAGCCTCTGGTGCTACGCGACGGCCGCGACCCGCGAATGGTGGGGCGGAATGTGGGCAGACCGGATCCTGCACTCGAGGGTGGCGCACGAGCTTTTGCGGTTGGGTCTGGCCACTGCCCAGCAGCTCGAGGCGATCTCTGCGGCGTGGCGGGACTGGGCCGCGGCACCAGATGGATGGCTGTCGATCCCCCACGGCGAAATCCTTTGCCGAGCATAGCCTTTCATGCCGGTGAGCTCGGGGCCACCGGAAACCCGCCGTGCAGAGACTCGAAGGCATCGGCGACCCTCAGCACCGTGGCATCGTCGAATCGCTTGCCTACGATCATCATTCCTACGGGCAGGCGGTCGACCAGACCGGCGGGCACCGAGATCGCGGGATGGCCGGTGATGTCCGTGGGTGCGGTGTTGAGCGCTTTGCCGAGCGCGCGTTCGAGCAGCGCGACACCTTGCGGGGGGCCCGCCGGTAGTGTGTCGGCCGTGCCGGGCACGGTGGGCATCACCAGCACGTCGTATTGCGCCAGCGCCTCGTCGTACGCGGCGCGTACGAGCGGCAGCAGGTTGCGCGCCTTCGCATAGGATGCGCCGCCCAGCGTGTTCAGGCCGTAGTGGCCGCACAGTGCCGTGGCCGTGATGGTGCTGGCGAATTGATCGGCCTGCACAGCTCGCTGTTTTGCGAAGTGCGCCATCAGTTCTGGGTCGTAGAGTCCGTCCATGCCGAACCCGTAGCCGTTGCCATCCAGCATCTGATAGGTGGCGCCGTCGGTAAAGATGACGTTGAAGACATGAAGCGCTTTACGGTGCCAGGGCACGCTGATCTCGCCGACGGAGCAACCGATCTCGGTGAACCGTCGCGCCGCCGACCGGACCAGCTCGTCCGCCTCCGGCAGCGAGCCAGGTTGCCCGAAGCCCTCGGTGACAATGCCCACCCGCAGACCGGCCACGTCGCCGGTGAGCGCGGCCCGGTAGTCGATCGCGGCTATGTCCTTTGGCTGGCGCGGGTCCCGGCCGTCGGGTCCGGCGAGCACCGTAAGCAGAAGTGCGGCGTCGGCAACGGTGCGGGTCATGGGACCGAGGTGATCGATGGTCCGCTCGATCGGGAAAGCTCCCGTGTAGGGGACCAAGCCGTGGGTCGGCTTGTGGCCGACAATGCCGCACAGCGACGCCGGGATCCGGATCGATCCGCCTTGATCGGCGCCGAGGGCCAGCTCGACCTCACCGGCGGCAACAAGTGCGGCGCTCCCGCTGGATGACCCGCCCGTTTCGCGCTCGGTGTCCCACGGGTTGCGCACCGGCCCTGAGGCGGACGTGAAGCTAGACGCCGAGCAGCACAGATCCTCGCAGACACTCTTGCCGGCGATGATTGCCCCGGCGGCAAGCAGCCGCTCGACGACGGTCGCATCGCGGCTGGGGACGAACCCCTCCACCGCGCGTGATCCGTTCATCATCGGGATACCGGCGACGGCGATGTTGTCTTTGACGGCCACCGTCCTGCCCGACAGCGGACCGTCCGCGCCAGAGGCGATCTCCGCCGTGACATACCAGGCGCCTAGCGGATTGTCGCCCGGCTGCGGGAACCGGTACGCACGGTCGGGGGCCTGCGGGCGCGCGAACGCGTCGTACAGCTCATCGACCACGTCATAAGACCTCAGCGTGTGCCTCACCACCGCTAGGTACTGCCGTTGGACGTCGGCGTCGAGGTGTAATCCGAAGTGTTTGGCAGCCGCGTCGATGTCTGCCATCGATGGCCGAGAAACCGTCATGTCGACCTCCGTCGTCACTTTCGATGCTCGCGAACAGCAGGTTGGAGCCTACGGCCAACTCTTGGAATCAGTCTCCCGATACCGCTGTTTGGCCAGGTCAGTGCTGCGGTATTGGCATTCTCTTTTTTTGCAAGTACGTTATTCACCGATGGATAACGCTGCTCAGACACCATCGGGCATCCCACTGCAGCCCGCGTACGGGCCGGCGGAAAGAACCGCGGAACCGCCGTCGCCCGGGGAGTTCCCCTTCACCCGGGGTAACTTCGCGTCCGGCTACCGGGGCAAGTTGTGGACGTTCAGGCAGTACTCCGGCTTCGGCACCGCCGAGGAATCCAACCGTCGTTACCGGTATTTGCTGGAACAGGGCGGAACGGGGCTGTCGGTCGCGCTCGACCTGCCCACCCAGTGTGGCTACGACTCCGACGATCCCGAGTTCGGGGAGGAGGTCGGCCGGGTCGGCGTCGCGGTGGACACCCTGGCCGACGCCGAGATCCTGTTCGACGGCATCCCGCTGGACAAGATCAGCACCAGCATGACGATCAACGGAACGGCCGCAATCCTGCTGGCGTTCTACGTCGCCGCCGCCGAGCGCAAAGGGATACCGCGGGCCAAGCTCACCGGGACCATCCAGAACGACATCCTCAAGGAGTACGCCTCGCGCGGGACCTGGATCTGGCCGCCGGAGCCCTCGCTGCGGCTGATCGCCGACACCATCGAGTTCTGCGCGGCCGAGGTGCCGAAATTCAACGCCATCTCGGTGGCCGGGGCGCATTTCCGCGACGCCGGAGCCAACGCGGTACAAGAAATGGCCTTCACCCTGGCCGACGGCGTCACCTATTGCGACACCGTGGTGCAACGGGGCCGGATGACCATCGACCAGTTCGCACCGCAGATCTCGTTCTTCTTCTACACCCATGGCGATTTCTTCGAAGAGATCGCCAAATACCGCGCCGGGCGCCGGCGCTGGGCGACGATCGTGCGCGAACGCTACGGGGCGACGACGGACAAGGCGTCGATGTTCCGCTTCGGTTGCGTGTGTGGCGGCGCGTCGCTGTATGCCCCCCAGGCACAGAACAACCTGGTGCGGGTGGCCTACGAGGCGATGGCGGCGGTGCTGGGCGGCGTCCAGTCGATGTTCACCGCGGCCTGGGACGAGCCGTTCGCACTTCCCACCGAGGAGTCCACCACGCTGGCGCTGCGCACCCAGCAGATCCTTGCCTACGAAACCGGTGTGGCCAGTGTCGCCGACCCGCTCGGCGGCTCCTACTTCGTCGAGGCGCTCACCGACGCCACCGAAGCCCGCATCATCGAGATCATGGATGACCTCGAGCGGCACGGGGGGATGGTCAGCGCGATCGAGGACGGCTACCTGCAGGGCCTGATCGCCGACGAAGCCTTTCGGATCCACCAGGACATCGAAGCGGGCACCCGCCCCGTTGTCGGGGTCAACCGGTTCGTGTCCGAGGAGCCGGAGCCGGACGTGGTCACCTACGAGCTCGACGCCGAGGGCCGCGACCTGCAGCTCAAGCGGCTCTCCACGGTGAAGGCCGAAAGAGATTTGGACGCAGTGCAATCCACTCTCGCAGCGTTGTCGCGCGCCGCGGAAGGAACCGACAATCTGATGCACAAGCTGATCGACTGCGCCAACGCCTACTGCACGGTCGGTGAAATGGTGTCCGCGCTCAAAGCGGTGTGGGGCGAATTCCAGCAACCGGTGGTGTTCTAGGTGGCAGTACGGATTCTGGTTGCCAAGCCCGGCCTCGACGGACACGACCGCGGCGCCAAGATCGTCGCCCGCACCCTACGCGACGCCGGCTTCGAGGTGATCTACACCGGCATCCGGCAGCGCATCGAAGACATCGCATCGATCGCCGTCCAGGAAGACGTGGCCGTCGTCGGCTTGAGCATCCTGTCCGGTGCTCACCTGGCGCTGACCACGCGGACCATCGAAGCGTTGCGCGCTGCCGACGCCGCCGACATCGCCGTCGTCGTCGGTGGAACGATCCCGCACGCGGACGTACCCAAGCTGCTGTCCGCCGGTGCCGCGGCGGTGTTTCCCACCGGGACACCGCTCGACGACCTGGTGCGCGAAATCCGCGGATTGACCGGCACCCCGGACCCTGCGGCTAAGGAAACACAATGCGCATCGGAGTAATGATCGGCGCCGAGCGTGGCGATATGGCCCGCAAGGTGGCCAAGCTGGCCTCCGATATCGAATGGGCCGAATCTGCGGGTCTGGACACCGCGTGGATGCCGCAGGTGCCCGACGACTTCGACTGCC
>NZ_JBKQOI010000234.1:0-18533 GCF_052145595.1 Mycobacterium sp.
TCGTCAAGCGGTTGCTCGACACCGGCATCTCGCTGCACAACATCCGGGTTGCGGTCGACCATCTGCGCCAGCGCGGCGTCCAGGATCTGGCCAACATCACCTTGTTCTCCGACGGCACCACGGTTTACGAGTGCACATCGGCCGAAGAGGTTGTCGACCTGCTGCAGGGCGGGCAGGGCGTGTTCGGCATCGCCGTGTCCGGCGCCATGCGTGAGCTGACCGGCGTTATCGCCGACTTCCAGGGTGAGCGCGCCGACGGCGGCGAGTCCATTGCGACCCCGGAAGACGAGCTGGCGTCCCGGCGCAAGCATCGCGACCGCAAGATCGGCTAGCCTTTCGCAGGGCGCGAGCGCGCTCAGTTGTACGCCGGATGCGGCGTGTCCCTGTACAGACACGCGCGCTGGCGGCCGAGTAAGCTGGACCGCGCGTCGCACTCGAGTGGGAGAGTTCCGTGACCGCCAGTCACGGACGCCGAAGGAGCAACACCTCTCCGTCAACCTCTCAGGCAACCGGACCGCGCGAGTTAACGATGCCTCTGGAAAGCGGTGACGACCCGTAGCGGTCGACACCCGCCGATGGGGAAAGGCGCTCAGACAGTACCGGCGCCGAATCTCTCAGGCGCCTGGCGATCGGGTGAAGACAGAGGGAGAGGGCCGCTAGTCCTCTGCCTTTGTGATGCCCCGATAAGGGCCAGTCAGGAGTACGCCAGTGCCCGACCAATCAGCCTTCGCAGCCCGCCACATCGGCCCGGACAGCCAGGCCGTCGCCGCCATGCTTGCCGTCATCGGTGTTGACTCGTTCGACGAGCTGGCCTCCAAGGCCGTCCCGGCGGGCATCCTCGACAAGCTCACCGATAGCGGCGCCGCACCGGGTTTGGATGGGTTGCCCCCGGCCGCCAGCGAGACCGAGGCGTTGGCCGAGCTACGGGCGCTGGCCGACGCCAACACCGTGGCCGTCTCGATGATCGGGCAGGGCTACTACGACACGCTCATACCCCCGGTGTTGCTGCGCAACATCATGGAGAACCCCGCCTGGTACACGGCCTACACGCCCTACCAACCCGAGATCAGTCAGGGCCGGCTGGAGGCACTGCTGAATTTCCAGACCATGGTCACCGATCTCACCGGACTCGAGATCGCGAACGCGTCGATGCTCGACGAGGGCACCGCCGCCGCGGAGGCAATGACGCTGATGCACCGTGCGGCTCGTGGCACGGCGAACCGGCTGGTCGTGGACGCCGACGTGTTCGCCCAGACCGCAGCCGTGCTGGCCACCCGGGCCCGGCCGCTGGGCATCGAGATCGTGACCGCCGACCTGCGGGACGGCCTACCCGACGGTGACTTCTTCGGCGTCATCACCCAGCTGCCCGGCGCCAGCGGCCGGATCGGCGACTGGGCAGCGTTGCTGGCGCAGGCCCACGACCGGGGCGCGCTGGCCGCCATCGGCGCCGACTTGCTGGCCTTGACCCTGCTCACGCCGCCGGGCGAGATCGGCGCCGACGTCGCATTCGGCACCACCCAAAGGTTCGGAGTGCCAATGGGATTCGGCGGCCCGCATGCCGGCTACCTGGCGGTCCACACCAAGCATGCCCGTCAGCTGCCAGGCCGGCTGGTGGGCGTGTCGATGGATGCCGACGGTTCACCGGCCTACCGGCTGGCGCTGCAGACCCGCGAGCAGCACATCCGCCGCGACAAGGCGACCAGCAACATCTGCACCGCCCAGGTGCTGCTGGCGGTGATGGCCGCGATGTACGCCAGCTACCACGGCGCCGACGGGCTGACCGAGATCGCGCGCCGGGTGCACACCCACGCCGAGACCATTGCTGCGGCGCTGGGCGACGCCTTGGTGCACGACAAATACTTCGACACGGTGTTGGCCCGAGTGCCCGGCCGTGCCGACGAGGTGCTGGCCGCGGCCAAGGCCAAAGGCGTCAATCTGTGGCGGGTGGACGCCGACCACGTGTCAGTGGCGTGCGACGAGGCCACCACCGACGCGCATGTTGCGGCCGTTCTGGAGGCGTTCGGAGTGGCGGCCGCCGAACCGGTCACCTCCGAGATCGCGACCCGAACCTCGGATTTCCTGACCCATCCCGCATTCACGCAATACCGCACCGAAACGGCGATGATGCGGTATCTGCGCACTCTGGCGGACAAGGATATCGCCCTGGACCGCAGCATGATTCCGCTCGGCTCGTGCACGATGAAACTCAACGCGGCCGCCGAGATGGAACCGATCACCTGGCCGGAATTCGCGCGCCAGCATCCGTTCGCCCCGGCGTCGGACACCCCGGGCCTGCGTCGGCTCATCGGCGACCTGGAGAGCTGGCTGGTGCAGATCACCGGCTACGACGCCGTCTCGCTGCAACCCAACGCCGGCTCGCAAGGCGAGTACGCGGGCCTGCTGGCGATCCACGACTATCACGCAAGCCGGGGGGAACCGCACCGCGACATCTGCCTGATCCCGTCCAGTGCACACGGCACCAACGCGGCGTCGGCGGCCCTGGCCGGCATGCGGGTGGTAGTGGTGGGCTGCCATGACAACGGCGACGTCGATCTGGACGACCTGCGCGCCAAGGTCGGCGAGCATGGCGACCGGCTGTCGGCGCTGATGATCACCTATCCGTCCACCCATGGCGTCTACGAGCACGACATCGCCGAGATCTGCGCGGCCGTGCACGATGCCGGCGGCCAGGTGTACGTCGACGGCGCCAACCTCAACGCGCTGGTCGGGCTGGCCCGGCCGGGGAAGTTCGGCGGTGACGTCAGCCACCTGAACCTGCACAAAACGTTCTGCATCCCGCATGGGGGCGGCGGCCCCGGAGTTGGGCCGGTGGCGGTGCGTTCGCATTTGGCCCCGTTCCTGCCGGGACACCCGTTCGCCCCGGAGCTGCCCCAGGGTCATCCCGTGTCGTCGGCGCCCTACGGGTCGGCCTCGATTCTGCCGATCACCTGGGCCTATATCAGGATGATGGGCGCCGACGGCCTGCGGGCGGCCTCCCTGACCGCGATCACCTCGGCGAACTACATCGCCCGACGCCTCGACGAGTACTTCCCGGTGCTCTACGCCGGCGAGAACGGCATGGTCGCCCACGAATGCATCCTGGACTTGCGCGGTATCACCAAGTCGACCGGGGTGACCGTCGACGATGTCGCAAAACGGCTGGCGGACTACGGCTTTCACGCTCCCACGATGAGCTTCCCGGTGGCCGGCACGCTAATGGTGGAGCCCACCGAGAGCGAGACCCTGACCGAAGTCGACGCCTTCTGCGAGGCCATGATCGCCATCCGCGGCGAGATCGATAAAGTGGCGGCCCGGCTGTGGCCTGTTGAAGACAATCCGCTGCGGGGTGCTCCACACACCGCTGAGTGCCTGGTGGCCTCCAAGTGGGATCACCCGTACACCCGCGAAGAGGCGGCCTATCCGCTCGGCAAGGACTTCCGGCCCAAGGTGTGGCCGCCGGTGCGCCGCATCGACGGCGCGTACGGGGACCGCCACCTGGTCTGCTCGTGCCCGCCGGTGGAGGCGTATGCGTGAGGCCCGCTAACCGTCAGCCGAAGCGCTCGATGATCGCCGCGGCGATCTGGTCTGGCGCGTCCTCCTGGATGAAATGCTTGGCGGTGGGCAGCTCGACGAGGACATGATCGGGAAACGTCGCGCGCATCCGCGGGAGCAAGAGGCCGGGTTTGAACGCGAAATCCTTCATCCCCCAGACCAACAACGCGGGCTTGGCACCCAGCTTCTCCGGCACTTCCCGGGCCAGCCGTTCCAGCAATGGGCGGGCGGCCAGTATCTGCTTCGGCATCTCGGCTACCCCCTTCCGCGCTGAGGCGCTGGGCTGCACGCGGCGATAATGGTCCATCACTTGCGCGCTGGGCCTTCGCGCCGTGCCGGCGGGGATCAACCGTTCGACGAAGAAATTCCGCTGCAGGATGGCGTATTGCAGCGGCGGGCTGGACATCACCCTGCTGAACATCTTCATCCCCAGCGTGTCCGTCGGCCAGAACCAAGTGTTGCCCAACACGATCCCGCGCACCCGATCGGCACGCTCCACTGCGACCGCCATGCTGATCGGCCCACCCCAGTCCTGGCCCATCGTCAGGTAGCCGTCCAAGTCGAGATGATCGACGAATTCGCCGACCACGCGGGCGTGCTCGTCGATCTTGTATCCGAATCCGGCGGGACGCTCCGACAGCCCGAAGCCGAGATAATCCGGTGCGATGCAGCGGAATCGGTCGCGCAGCGCGATGACGATGTCGCGGTACAGGAAGCTCCACGTCGGGTTGCCGTGGCACAACAGGATCGGCGGGCCCTCAGCACTCGAGGGGCCCTCGTCGATGTAGTGGATGCGTCCCCGCGAGCTGTCGAACCAGCGCGATTGGAACGGATACAGCTGGGGATCAGGGGTGAACACCGGGTTGACCTCCATGCTCATAACGCACCTTGGGGAATCGCCCACGATCATAGGCCCGAAGGGTGACACGACGAAGATCGCTCCGAGCATGCGCCGACACATTCCGCACATGTCCAGGCGGCCCAGAAAACAGAGACCTAACCCCAACTTTCACAACCTGATTCGAGATTTCGCCAACCTCATTGACAACCATTGTCCTGACCGACCTGCAATAAATGGTTGCATGCTGCCAGACCTACGTGCTACCTTCGGTTGCAGATTGTCAAGCGGGCTTGAGTCATGACCAGGTGCAACCCGACGCGGCAGTACCCGCTACTGGCAATACCTAAAGCACTTGGAAGGGGGCGAATACCGTTGGCAGAACTAAGGGTTGAGCGAGAGGTCCTGATCGACGCACCAGTGGAGGTGGTGTGGCGCACCATTACCCAACCCGACCAGATGACCCAGTAGTTTGTCGACCGGGTGGAGCTCGTCATCGAACCGGGTGCGCACGGCTACATGGGATTCGGGGACCAGGGAGGAGCGGTCGTCGTGGAGACGGTCGACCCACCGACTCGCTTCTCGTTCCGGTGGAACCATCCAGCCGGCGAGGTACCTGTGGCCGGCAACTCGATGCTCGTCGAGTTCACGTTGACGCCCGAAGGCGCGGAGCGGACCCGTCTTCGAGTGGTCGAGAGCGGCCATGAACTGCGCGACTGGTCCGACACTGAAAAGCGACGGTATGCCGACGAGCACCGCGACGGGTGGGCCGAGTTCCTGGACCGTCTTGCTCGCGTGCTGGCGGAGCGCACGTCGTGACGGCGGAGCCGGTTGACGATGAGATGTGGTCGGCAATCGGTGACCCGTCCCGTCGCCGGGTGCTCGACCTCGTGGTCGGCAACAGTGAGGTCAGCGCGAGCTGGTTGGCCGGTCGCGTGCCGTTCTCCCGCCAGGCCGTCTCCAAACATCTGGTGGTGCTTGAAGACGCGGGACTAGTCAGCCGCCGCAAAAGCGGTCGAGAAGTTCTCTATCGGGTGGATGCCGACCGCCTCGACCAGGCCACCCGGGCCATCGCCCAAGTCGCCGCGCAGTGGGAGCGGCGGCTCGAGTCGATCCAAACGCATCGCCGAAGCAGCTCATGCCGAAGCAAAGGACCAGCGCTCTCAGTCCAGGAAGAAGGGGAAGCAGCTATGACGGATCAATCGCCGAATCTCGGTGGCGCGGGGGCAGGTGCCAGAGACGACTGGCACAACGTGAAGGCGGCGCGGGACGCGCCCGGCGTGCCTGCCGTCACCGACCGTGCCACCTTCCAGACCGAACTGGACAGGCTGCGGGTTCGGGAGAAAGCGCACACCCAAGAGGGCGACGCCATCGCGGCGGCCCGTCGCCAGTTGCCGATGGTCGAGGTTGACGGCGCCATCCTTTTGGACGGTCAGGACGGGCCCACCACCCTGCTCAGCGCGTTCGAAGGACGCCGACAGCTGATCGCCTACCACTTCATGTGGCACCCCGGCCACCCCGCGGCAGAGCAGTGCGAAGGCTGCACGTGGGTCACCACCCAGATCACCGAGCTGTCCTACCTGCACTCGCGCGACATCACCTTCGCCGTCTTCTGCCAAGGGCCGTACGAAGAAAGCGTCCACTACCACGACTTCATGGGCTGGCGTATGCCGTGGTACTCAGTCCAGGACTCCCTTGATGTCCTGCTAACCCCGCCCAAACGGCCCGGCATGATGCACCTCGTGTGCTACCTGCGGGACGGCGACCGCGTCTTCGAAACCTACTGGACGACAAGGCGTGGCGTAGAGGTCATGGACTACAGCTACGCGCTGATCGACCTCACCGTGTACGGACGCCAGGAGGCCTGGGAGGATTCGCCCCCGGGCTGGCCACGACACGGTCACCTGACACGGACCGACGATGGTCCGCCCGATTGGCCTCGAGTGTCGACGTGGCCGGGCGGACGCCCCACTGCCCAATGGCCGCGGCTCCAAGCCGGGCGCACCGACAATCTGGGCAACGCAGATCCGCTACCTTCATAACCCGCCGGCCGGCGTCAGCTCAAAAACGTGTTGATTGCCGTGGCGAGGTCGGGTGATGCCGACGTGGCCAGGTTCTGGTAGCCACCGCCGCTGAGCTGGGCGACGGCTTCCCACGTGGCCCGGTCCGGGTCACCGCCGAAGTCGATGACGTTGACCGCGATCGGCTTGGCCGGGTCGGCGGCTTTGCGGATGAAATCCTGCATCCCCGGCCCGTCCAGGGTTTGGTCGGTGTGTGGCCCCGCCGTGATCACGAATATCGAATTCGTTTCGCCGGCATGGTAGTTGGCCTGCATGTCTTGGTAGATCAGGCGCAGCGTGGTGAACGAAACCGCGCCGCCGGCCGAAGAATACTGCTTGTCCAGCGCGGCCGTCAGTGCCGCCGAGCGCGGCTGGCCGTTGACGGGATCGGCCAGCGGCCCGCTGGTGACTTCCGAGCGACCCTCGTGGCCGTCGAAGGTCCACAGCCCCAGGACAGCGGTCGGCGGCAGCGCTTTGACCTTGTCCTGGAGTGCGGCGATCACGTTGGCCAGCCGGGTCTTTCCGCCTTCGTCGGTGGGCATCGACTGGTCCAGCATGATCGTCGCGGCCAGCCCGCTCGACGGGGCGGCCATGGCTTCGGCCAGCGTGGCGCGCGTCGCATCGTCACCCACCGACAGCGTGGAGGGCAGCGCCGCGAAACTGGTGACCGGGCTGCTGGGCGGCTTGACTCCGTTAACCCGGAACCCGGCCTCGGCCAGCTTCGCGAGTTGCTCGGGTTTGTGCATGAAACGGGCGAACTCGCTGGCCGCCGAGGTCTGGTCCTGGGTCAGCCATGAGCCGCTGAGCAGCACCGTGGGGTAGTCGGCGACCGGCACCGACCCGGGCGGGAGCCAGGAACCCAGCGTGCTCTTGGCATCCGACAACGACTGGCCACGCTGGAACAGCTGCTGCTCGGTGGTGACCACCGCGTGCACCGGGGCGGTCGCGACGTCACCGGGCTTGAGTAGCGTGTTCATCGCCTCTGCCAGCGAGTTGTCCGCCAGTTTGGGTTGCGCGCTCAGCAGGGTGCGCACCGCGCCGGTGCCCTGGGTCACCGGCGCGCCGGCGGGAACCGAGGCGGCTGCCACCGCTTCGCCGGCCAAAAACGCGGCGTCGGCGTTGCCGTTGGTGGGCAGGGCCAGCCGCAGCGATCCCCAGGCCGGCAAGTTCAAGCCCGCCAACGCATTCGGGTTCGTTTGCAGGCCGGGCAGTGCGGCCCAGGTCTGGTTGGCGAGGGCCTGTCCGAGGTCGGGACGGACCGCCAGCACCACCGGCGACGTCACCAGCGAACGGCTGTCGCTGATCGTTTTCTGACCCGCGGCTCCGGCGAGCCGCGCCACCGAGATCGAGCTGCCCGGGATCCACAGTGCCGGCTGGCCGCCCAAATCGGCAGGCCATTTGCCGACGAAACCGCCGAGGACCGCGTCGGAGTTGGCCGGCTTGACGCTGACCACCATGCAGTGGTCACCGATCGGGCCGGCCGATGAGTTGTAGCTTTCGGCGAACCGTTGCACGGAATCCGCGATCGACGGGTCGGCGATGACGGCGACCGATTCCGTGCCTCCCACGCAACGTCCGGCGGCCTGGTGCGAGCGGTTGGACAACGCGTCGCCGAAAAAGCTCCACAGGATCACCGTGCCCACCACCGCGACGACGGCGACGAGGGCCACGATCACGCCGATGCTTACTCCCCGCCGCCCGCCGTCGCTTCGGTGGCCGCCCCGCCAGTCGCCAAGTCCCCGATGTCCGCCACGGAAAAGGGGCGGAAGCGGGGGTGCCGGGGTCGGCGGGTCCGGGCTCGCGGCGACCGCCTGCCGCGCCGGAAACTCCGGATAGTCGTCGCCAGCGCCGGCCGCGAACGCGCCGCCGTCGGGGTAGGGGTCCTCGGCGGGGACGCCTACCCGGCCCGGGTAGTCGCCCCCATCCGAGTGGAACCGGTCATCTGCCCGTGCCTCGGGGTACCCGACAGCGTCATCGCGGCCTGCGTCGACATGGTGGTGGCCTGAATCGCCGCCCCAGTAAGGATCTTCCGCAAGGTGTTCGTCGGACGGTTCGTCGACGGAATCCTCGGGGTCGGGCATCCTGTGCCTACCCATACCGGCGCCCGCCGCCTTTCCGTCGACTCTTCATCTGAGCCGTTCGATGCTCGGCGCCCAGTCTAGTCATTAGACGCATAACCGCATGTAGAGCCGCGTTTAAGCGCCACCGGAACGGGCCTTGAATTCACGCCGGCGGCGATGCAGGATCGGCTCCGTGTAGCCGTTGGGCTGCTGGCCTCCGGACAGGATCAGGTCCTGGGCCGCCAAGAAGGCGATGCTGTCGTCGAAGTTGGGCGCCATCGGCCGATATGTGGCGTCGCCGGCGTTTTGCTTGTCCACCAGCGGCGCCATCCGTTCCAGGCTGGCCCGGACGTCCTCGCTGGTAATCACGCCGTGGCGCAGCCAGTTGGCCAGCAGCTGGGAAGAGATCCGCAGAGTGGCGCGGTCCTCCATCAGCGCCACGTTGTGGATGTCGGGCACCTTCGAGCAGCCGACACCCTGCTCCACCCAGCGCACCACGTAGCCGAGGATGGACTGGCAGTTATTGTCGAGCTCTTCGCGGATTTCCTCAGGGGCCCAGGCCAATTCCTTGGCCAGCGGGATCGTCAGCAACTCATCGATGGTCGTGCGGGTCTTGCCCTCGAGCTCCTTCTGCACGGCAAACACATCCACCTGGTGGTAGTGCATCGCGTGCAAGGTGGCCGCCGTCGGCGACGGCACCCACGCGGTGGTGGCGCCGGCCTTCGGCTGGCCGATCTTCTGCTCGACCATGTCGGCCATGAGCTCGGTCATCGCCCACATGCCCTTACCGATCTGCGCCTTGCCCGAGAAGCCGGCCGCAAGTCCGGTGTCGACGTTGGCGTCCTCGTAGGCCTTGATCCACGTCGTACCCTTCATCGCACCCTTGCGGATCATCGGGCCCGCCTCCATCGACGTGTGGATCTCGTCGCCGGTGCGGTCGAGGAAACCGGTGTTGATGAACACGACCCGGTCGGCGGCGGCTTTGATGCAAGCCTTGAGGTTGACGGTGGTGCGGCGTTCCTCATCCATGATGCCGACCTTCATGGTGCCCTGCGGCAACCCCAGCACGTCTTCGACGCAGCTGAACAGCTCACAGGTGAACGCGACCTCGTCGGGTCCGTGCATTTTGGGCTTGACGACGTAGATGGAGCCGGTCCGGCTATTCGTCAAGGGCCCGTTGCCTTCGCCGGTCTTGAGCCCGTGGATGGCGGTCAGGCCGGTGAACAGCGCATCCATGATGCCTTCGAACACCTCATTGCCGTCCGCATCCACGATCGCGTCGTTGGTCATCAGATGGCCGACGTTGCGGACGAACAGCAGGCTGCGCCCGGGGAGGGTCAGCTCGACGCCGTCAGGCGTGCTGTAGGTGCGGTCGGCGTTGAGCACACGGGTGAAGGTCTTGCCGTCCTTCTTGACCTCTTCGACCAGGTCGCCCTTGTTCAGGCCGAGCCAGTTGCGGTAGCCGAGTACCTTGTCGTCGGCGTCGACAGCGGCGACTGAGTCCTCGAAGTCCATGATCGTGGTGATCGCCGATTCCAGGATCACGTCCTTGATGCCGGCGGCGTCGGTCTTCCCGATCGGTGAATCCGGGTCGATCAGAATCTCGATGTGCAGGCCGTGGTTGACCAGCAACACCGACCAGCTGGGCGAGCCGAGCTCACCGCTGTACCCGGCGAACTTCTCCGGGCTGGCCAACCCGGTGGACTCCGCACCGATGGTGATCTGCAGCCGGCCGTCGGCGATGCTCAAGCCCGTCGCGTCTGCCCACGAGCCCGACGACAGGGGCACGGCCTGGTCGAGGAACTTGCGCGCGTAGGCGATCACCTTGTCGCCGCGCACCTTGTTGTAGCTGGTGCCCTTTTCGGCGCCGTCGCTTTCGGGGATGACGTCGGTGCCGTACAGGGCGTCGTAGAGGGAACCCCAGCGCGCATTCGCGGCGTTCAGCGCAAACCGCGCGTTGAGCACCGGCACCACCAGCTGCGGGCCGGCCGTCGTGGTGATCTCGTCATCGACGCCCGAGGTGGTGATGGTGAAGTCCTCGGGTTCGGGTTGCAGATAACCGATCTCGCCGAGGAACTGACGGTAAGCGTCCAAGTCCAGGGGCTCGATCACCCGGTGCCGGTGCCACTTGTCGATCTGGGCCTGCAGCTCATCGCGACGGATCAGCAAATCTTGGTTCTGCGGGGTGAGGTCGGCTACAACCTTGTCGACGCCCGCCCAGAAGCTGTCCGGGTCGATGTCGGTGCCGGGCAGAGCCTCGTTGTTCACGAAGTCGTGGAGCACTCGGGCGACGCGCAGGTTCCCCACCGACACGCGATCAGTCATTTTTCTCCTCCGTAATGGGCCAAGCAGCACGTCACCGGCCCTCAACAGGCATTATCGCCAGCCTACCGACCGGCAGCCTGACGAACGTTATCCGGCCGACTCGCAATCGCGGGTCGCGCCCCGCTAACTCCAACGATGGCGCCGCGGCGAACCCTTGAGGCGCGTACAGCCGTTGGAGATCATACGGGCTCTTGAGCGCCCTACCCGGTAACCAGTCGCCCTATGCGTCGCGCACGGTGCCGACCAGGTCCTCGACCAGGTCTTCCATCGCCACCATCGCAACCACGCCGCCGCCACTATCACCGTTACCGTCCGTGACAAGTGCCAGATGGCTGTTGCTGCGGCGCATCCGCGAAAGGGCATCGGCCAGCGGCAGCGACGTGGGCACTCGCGGCAGCGGCCGCACCAACGCCAGATCGATCACCGCCCGTGGATCGTCACCGAGCGTCAGCACGTCCTTGATGTGCAGGTAGCCGACGAATTTCCCGTCGAGATCCGCGACGGGAAACCGTGAGTAACCGGTCTGCGCCAACGCTTGTTCGACGGCGCCGACCGTCGGCCCGGAGCCCGGTGCAGCCACCGGAACCGCCCGAACACCGGCGAGCGGAACCGCCACATCGCCGACCACTCGGTGGCGAATCTCCAGCGCCCGCGTCAGCCTCGTGTGCTCCTCGGGATCCAGCAGACCCTCAGACAGCGATTCGGCGATCATCTCGCTCAGTTCGGCGATGGAGACCGTGATGTCGAGTTCCTCCTTGGGCTCGACACCCAGCACCCGCAGTACCACGTTGGCGCATTTGTTGTAGAACACGATGAAAGGCCGTGCGGCGCGCACATAGGCCAGGTATGGCGGCACCAGCAGCATCGCCGTGCGTTCCGGGCCGGCCAGCGCGATGTTCTTCGGCACCATCTCGCCCAGCAGCACATGCAGCGTCACCACGATCGCGAGCGCGATCACGAACGACAGCGTGTGCAGCAGCGCCGGGGGCATGCTGGTCAGCGCGAACGCCGTCCGCAGCAGGTCGGCGACCGCGGACTCGCCGATCCGGCCGAGCAGCAGCGAGGCGACCGTGACGCCCAACTGGGCGCCGGCCAGCATCGACGGGAGCTGCTCACCGGCGCGGATAACCGAGACGGCCCTGGCTTTGCCCTGCTCGGCCAGCGCTTCGAGGCGGTCGCGCCGCGCCGAGATCAGCGAGAATTCCGCTCCGACGAAGAACGCGTTGACCCCGATCAGCAGGATTGCCAGCAGCACTCCGAGGGCGTTGTCCATCAAGTTGTCGACCAGGTTGTCCATCAGTGGCCCCGTCCAGCGGCCGTTTCAGCGCGGTGGCCCAGTTCTTTCAGCTCGAGCAAGTCGATCCGGCGACCGTCCATCCGAACCACCGTCGCCTGCCAGCGCATCGAGATATCCAGCAGGCCGTCGGGGTCCAGTGTGGTCAGCTCGACCGTTTCCCCGGCCACGGGAATGTGGCCGATTTCGCGGAGCACGAGGCCGCCGATCGTCTCGTATGGCCCTTCGGGGGCTCGATACCCGGTGGCGCTCGCCACTTCATCGATGCGCAGCAGGCCGGATACCCGCCAACCGCTGCCGGCTACCACCACATCCGGGGTCGCGTCGTCGTGTTCGTCGCGGACGTCGCCCACGATCTCTTCGATCAAGTCCTCGACGGTCACCATGCCCGCCGTGCCACCGTATTCGTCGACCACCATCGCGGTTTGCAGCTTGTTGGCACGGATCTCCGCCATCACCGCATCGCCTTCCAGCGTTGACGGCACCACCGGAACGTGTTGTGCGACCGTGGTCAGCAGCGTGTGTGCGCGCTGCGCCGGTGGGATCGCGAACACCTGTTTGACGTGCACGATGCCGACGGTCTCGTCGAGATCACCATCGACGATGGGGAAACGGGAGAACCCGGACTCGGCGGCCGCGGCGATCAGGTCGGCGACGGTGTCGTCGGTCTGCAGCGCCACGATCTTCGATCTCGGCGTCATCAGTTCCTCGGCGGTAAGGTCGCCGAACTGCAGCGACCGCCGCACCAGGGAGGCGGTGGCGGCGTCCAGGGCGCCGCTGCGCGCCGAGGTACGCACCAGTGACAGCAGTTCCTGTGGCGAGCGTGCCGACCGCAGCTCCTCGGCCGGCTCGATGCCCAGCTTGCGAACGATCCAGTTCGCCGCGCCGTTGGTCAGCCGGATGACCGGGGTGAGCAGCAGCGAGAACAGCAGCTGCGGGCCCACGACGGCGCGGGCGGTCGACAGCGGGCGCGCCACG
Source organism: Mycobacterium sp. (assembly GCF_052145595.1). Taxonomy (GTDB): domain Bacteria; phylum Actinomycetota; class Actinomycetes; order Mycobacteriales; family Mycobacteriaceae; genus Mycobacterium. Next base: position 13,108 of record NZ_JBKQOI010000234.1, read on the forward strand.
GCCAGATACTTCGGGACCAACTCGCCGAACACCATCGACACCGACGTCACGATCACCAGCACCAGAAAGGCGATGAGCGCGTCGGCCAGGCGGTTGGGCACGCCGATCGCGTTCAGCGCCGGATGCGGCAGGTGGGCCACCAACGGTTCGGTCAGGTAACCGGCCGCCAACGTGGTGATGGAGATCCCCAATTGAGCACCCGACAGCTGAAACGACAGCCTTTGCTGGCCGCGCCGGATGAAGCGGTCACGGCGCCCCCCGTCGCGGGCGTTGGCTTCCACGACGGTGCGATCCAGCGCGGTCAGCGAGAATTCGGCTGCCACGAAGACGCCATTGCCAACGATGAGCAGCGCGATGGCCAGGACGCTGACCCAGGTGACGGTCATGTTCATGACGGTCTCGGTCGCCGGAATGGCCTTGGCGATGCCGGAGGTCCCGCGAACGCTGGGAACGCCGTGGGGCGCCGCCCCGTCCAGAAGGCCCCCGTCAGCATGGGGCCTCGACACGTGCCTGCGGCACGTCATCCCTTTCCCTCGATGCCGCGCAGCGCGTCGCCGCGGGCAGAATTCACGTGAATTCATATGGTAGCCAAGACGTCCAGCAGACCCAGGGCTCCCCGGATGCTCAGATCCTCAAGTCACCAGCCCAACGGCAGCGGATGGCCTTCGGCGAAGCCCGCGGCCGACTGCACACCGACGATGGCGCGCTCATGCAGCTCGGTCAGCGTCGGGGCGCCGACGTAGGTGCAGGTGCTGCGCACGCCGGAGGTGATGTGATCGAGCAGGTCCTCGACACCGCCGCGGTCGGGGTCCAGCCCCATCCGCGACTTCGAGATGCCCTCCTCGAACAACGCCTTGCGGGCGCGGTCGAATGCGGTGTCGGAGCCGCTGCGCGCGACCACCGCGCGTTTGGACGCCATGCCGTAGCTCTCCTTGTACGGCTGGTCGTCACGGTCCCGCATCAGGTCCCCGGGCGACTCGTAGGTGCCGGCGAACCACGACCCGATCATGACGTTCGACGCCCCGGCGGCCAGGGCCAGCGCCACGTCCCGCGGATGGCGGATGCCGCCGTCGGCCCACACATGCCCACCGAGTTCCTTTGCAGCAGAAGCACATTCGAGCACAGCGGAGAACTGCGGGCGCCCGACACCGGTCATCATCCGGGTCGTGCACATGGCGCCCGGTCCGACACCGACCTTGACGATGCTCGCCCCGGCGCCGAGCAGATCCCGAGTGCCTTCCGCCGACACCACGTTGCCCGCCGCCAGCGGCACACCCAACTCCAGTGATGCGACCGCCCCGATCGCTTCCAGCGTCTTGACCTGATGGCCGTGCGCGGTGTCGATGACCAGCAAGTCGACACCGGCCTCGGCCAGCGACCGGGCCCTTGCCCCCACGTCGCCGCTGATGCCGACGGCCGCTCCGACGCGCAGCCGTCCGCGCGCGTCGGTGGCCGGGGTATACAGGCCCGCGCGGATCGCCCCGGTGCGGGTCAGCACCCCCGCCAGCGTGCCGTCCGCGTTGGTCACCACCGCGACGTCGATCGGGGCGTGTTCGAGAAGGTCGAAGATCTTGCGCGGCTCGGCGCCCACCGGGGCGGTTACGAAATCGGTCACCGCGACGTCGCGCACCCTGGTGAAGCGATCGACGCCCACACAGGATGATTCGCTGACCAAGCCGATGGGGCGGCCCTCGAAGAGCACGACGGCGACACCGTGCGCGCGCTTGTGGATCAGCGCGGTCGCGTCGGACACCGAATCGTCGGGCTCGAGCACCACGGGGGTGTCGAGAACGAGGTCGCGGCTTTTGACGAACTCCACCGTCTGCTGCACCGCAGTGATCGGGAGGTCCTGCGGCAGGATCACGATGCCACCTCGCCTGGCCACCGTCTCGGCCATCCGGCGTCCGGCCACCGCGCTCATGTTCGCCACCACCACGGGAATGGTGGTGCCGGAGCCGTCGGTGGTGGACAAATCGACGTCGAAGCGCGAGGCGACCTCGGACCGGTTCGGCACGATGAAAACGTCGTTATAGGTCAGGTCGTAGCCGAGCTGATGCCCGTCCAGAAACCTCATAGCCGTCGCCCCACCCTTATGCAGCCCCCTTTCATGCCACTGTAGTTTGGCCCAGCTAGGCGGGCACTTCGGTGTGATCTCCGCTCCACAGGGTGTGGAAACGCTTGTCCGGGTCGTCGTCGATGCGACCGTAGGTGTGCGCGCCGAAGAAGTCGCGCAGTCCCTGGGTAAGGGCCGCGGGCAGCCGCTCGGTGCGCAGCGCGTCGTAGTAGGACAGCGCCGACGAGAAGCCCGGGATGGGGATGCCCAACCGGGTGGCCGTCACCACGACGCGACGCCAGCCGTCGATCGCGGCCTCGATCGCGCTGCGGAAGTATGGCGCGACGATCAGCGTGGGCAGGTCGGGGTCTTCGTCGAACGCCTCCTTGATCCGGTTGAGGAACTTCGCCCGGATTATGCAGCCACCGCGCCAGATGGTGGCCAGGTCGCCCGGTTTGATGCCCCAGTCGTATTCGGCGCTGCCGGCCTGAATCTGGTTGAACCCCTGCGCATAAGCGATGATCTTCGACGCGTAAAGGGCCTGCCGGACGTCCTCGACGAACTGCTTGGCTTCTCCGGATTCCAGGCCGGGCTTGGCGCCCAGCTCGCCCGAGGCCAGCCCGGTGGTGGCCCTGCGCTGGGTCACCGAACCCGACAGCGCGCGGGCGAACACCGCCTCGGCGATGCCGGTCACCGGCACCCCGAGGTCCAGCGCGGACTTCACCGTCCAGCGGCCGGTGCCCTTCTGCTCGGCCTCGTCGAGGATGACGTCGACGAGCGGCTTGCCGGTCTTGGCGTCGGTCTGGCGCAACACCTCCGCGGTGATCTCGATCAGGTAGCTGTCCAGCTCGCCCTTGTTCCACTCGGTGAAGACGTCGGCCATCTGGGGTGCCGTCATACCCAGCCCGTCGCGCAGAAGTTGATAGGCCTCGCCGATCAACTGCATGTCGGAGTACTCGATGCCGTTGTGCACCATCTTGACGAAATGCCCCGAGCCGTCGGGTCCGATGTGGGTGCAGCACGGCACCCCGTCGACGTGCGCGGAGATCTCCTCGAGCAGCGGGCCCAGCGACTTGTACGACTCGGCCGGACCGCCCGGCATGATCGACGGTCCGTTGAGGGCCCCCTCCTCGCCGCCGGAAATGCCGGCGCCGACGAAGTGCAGGCCGCGCTCGCGCATCGCCTTCTCGCGGCGGATGGTGTCGGTGTAGAGGGCGTTGCCGCCGTCGATGATGATGTCGCCTTCCTCCATGGCGTCGGCGAGCTCGTTGATGACCGCGTCGGTGGGGTCGCCGGCCTTGACCATGATCAGTACCCGCCGCGGCTTCTCCAGCGCGTCCAGGAACTCCGCGATGGTCTCCGATCGCACGAACTCGCCCTCGCCGCCATGCTCTTTCAGCAGTGCGTCGGTCTTGGCGATCGACCGGTTGTGCAGTGCCACCGTGTAGCCGTGATGGGCGAAATTCCGGGCGATGTTCGAGCCCATTACCGCCAGGCCGGTGACGCCGATCTGCGCGGTGGCGGTCTTGGAACTCGGCTTGGTATCCGACGAACTCATGTTTGTCCTCTCGGGTTGGAGAACTTTCAGAAAGCCTTCGGTCACACTGTGGCACAGCGGACACGCTTCCGCCCGGGGCGATCGATTTCCGCTGCGTCAGAGGTTGAACAGTCGCCGCAGCTCCGTCAGCCACGGCACGACCAGCGCGATCGTAGGCACGACAAACACGGCTACCGCAGCCAGGTATGCGGCTGCCGACAGCGCCAGGCTGTTGCCGCGTCCGGACAGCCGACGTACCCGCAACACGGTGCTGGGACCGCCGGCGGCCAGCGCGCCGGACGGCGCCCGCCCGGACGCACAGGTGACCAACGCCCGGGCCAGGGGAGTGCGACCGGTTGCCCGCACCGCGGCGTCATCGGCCAGCAGCTCGACGAGCAGCTGTGCCGCGCGCAGCGCGTTGGCGCTGCGGACCAGTCGCGGAAAGGCGGCATGGGCCGCCGTGAAGGCTTCCAGAACTAGGTCATGCCGGGCTCGCAGGTGGGCTCGCTCGTGCGTGAGGATGGCCGTGACCTCGGTGTCGGAGAGCGAGTTCAGCGTTCCTTCGCTGACCACAACACGACTGCGCACGCCCGGCAGGCAGTAGGCAAGCGGTTGCGGAACGTCCAAGACGCGAAGGTCGCGCGTGCGCGCACACGGGTGGGAGAGGGCCGCGCCGTGCCCGACCCCGACCAGGTCGACCACCATGCGGTGATGAGCCCGCCGTCGACGATTGGCGATGGCCACCCGAACCACGGCAATCATCAGCCGGGCGCCGACCAGCACGGTCAGCGCGAATACACCGATGTATGCCGCCCACAGCGGCCACCCGAGCCGACCGGCGGCGCCGACGATGCTGGCAGTAGGCCGACCATCGGGGCCGGGCATGAGCAGCCGAGTGGCGATCGCGATGCCGGCGCTGAACGCCGAGAGAACGGCGGCCAGCGCAATGGCCTGCCACAACACCATGGCGGCGCGGGGGGCGCGCAACGGCCACGTCGATCGTGCCAACAAGGCGGGTGCCGGGCCGACCAACAGCACCGCGAGGACGGAGAAGGCCAGCGCGGACACGCTGCTAGTCTCCCTCAGTCCTCCGCCGCGGCGCCAGCCGATGGCGTATTGCGTTGATTTGCTTCCAGTTCGGCGAGTGCACGCCGCAGCGCGTCCGCCTCGTCGGCGCCAACGCGCTCGACGAAGTGCACCAGCGCGGCTTGCCTGCTCCCGGAGTCCTCGGCCTGGGCCAACGCATCGAACATCAGCCCGGCGACCAGCTCGTCGCGGCCGTGCACGGGCGCGTACCTGTGGGCCCGGTCGTCGCGGATCTGGGAGACCAGATTCTTTTTGGCCAGCCGTTGTAGCACGGTCATGATCGTCGTGTAAGCCAGCTCACGTCGCGCCGACAACGCTTCATGAACCTGGCGAACGGTTTGGGGTTCCGGCGTGGACCACAAATGGTCCATCACGGCGCGTTCCAGGTCTCCGAGCCTTGTCAGTTTGGCCATAGTTCGTTTCCATTTCCCGAGCGTTGTCACCAGCGTACCCCGCTTACTACCGCCGGTCGTACCGCGAGATGGCCAAGCCGGGGCCGATCGCCGGGCGCGGGCACCCGATCGCTGCGGGGTCCACACCGCGTATCGAAATGCTTGCGATATTAGGGCAGCCTTGCCTATTCTATGTGTGGTCGAGCGACAACGACCGCGGCAGGGTCCTGAGGGCTGCAGTGACCCCCGGTCTACTCGATCGGCGAGCCCCGTGCCGTGGCGCCCGGGGCTCGCCCGTTTTCGAGCCGGCAAATTCGCCCTGACAAATTAGGGTTCGCAGATGGTGTAGACACATGAG
>NZ_JBKQOI010000235.1:0-3296 GCF_052145595.1 Mycobacterium sp.
GCGGTGACGTGGTCACCGCATCCGCCAATGACCATCCGGATCTGTTCTGGGCGCTCCGCGGTGGCGGCGGGGGCAATTTCGGGGTGACGACTTCGATGACCTTCGCGACCTTTGCCACCGGCGATACCGACCTCGTGCGGCTTGACTTCCCGCCGGCGTCGGCGGTGCAGGTGCTCGCCGGCTGGCAGTCCTGGATGACCACGGCCGACCGAAACACCTGGGGGATAATCGATCTCTCGGTCGGTGCGGGCCAGCCGAACTGCCATGTGCTGGCTACGTGTCCCGCGGGTGCTGGTTCGGGCGTCGCCGACGCGATCAAATCCGCAGTAGGGGTGGCGCCCAGCGCAGTTCAGAACAAGACGCTAGGCCATATGGACCTGGTGAATTATCTGGCCGGCGGCAGCCCAACGTCTTCACCGCGCGGCTTCGTCGCCGGATCCGACGTGATCGCGACGTTGAATTCTGCTGCGGCCCTTGCGATCGCGACTGCCATCGGCCAGTGGCCCGCCGCGGCCGGAAGGGCATCGGTGCTCGTCGACCCGCTGGGCGGTGCCGTCGGTGACGTGGGTGCGGGGGACACCGCCTTTCCGTGGCGCAGCCAGTCCGCGCTGTTGCAGTGGTACGTCGAGCCTGCCGGCAACCAAGTGTCCGCCGCCACGCAGTGGCTGAACTCCGCGCATCAGGCGGTACAACCGTTTTCGGTCGGCGGCTACGTCAACTACCTGGAAGCCAACACCTCGGCGGCGCGCTACTTCGGCTCGAACCTGTCACAGCTGACGACTGTCCGGCAAAAATACGACCCGAACCGGGTCATGTTCTCGGGGCTGGACTTCTAACGAAATAACCTATGCCGCTCTCACCAGGGCGTCGATTTTCGGCGTGATTTTCCCCGTCGACATAGACTCTTGCGCGCCAAATGTTACGTGTTGGGGTCGGCGCTTGAATTATCGCGATTCGACTGTGGCGGCGGCGCCGCGATGCCAGACTGTGCCGGGCGGGGGTACGACGTGGAGGTGGTATGCCAGGCTCCCCGGCGACCCAAACCGGCCAACGCACTGGCGGCCATACCGTCATCGCCCTGTGCTATGGCGTCATCTGCCATGCCTGCTTCGGCCTCGGAGTCGGGGCCATGATGGTCGCGATGTTCTTCGGCATGAGCCGGTCATTAGGCATCCTGCGGCCCCCATATAGCTGGATCGCCAACGCGGTGTTGCTCGTCCAGTTTCCCCTCGCGCATTCGGTGCTGCTGACCAGCCAGGGTCGAAGACTATTGGCACGTTTGGCCCCGCGCGGCGCCGGGCCCACCTTGGCGACCACCACTTTCGCCACCATCGCCGCGCTGCAAGTCTTGTTGCTCTTCGCGCTGTGGTCGCCCAGTGGCACGGTCTGGTGGCAGGCACAGGGGGCGGTGCTAGCGGTGCTGGTCGTCCTGTACGCGACGTCCTGGCTGCTGCTCGGCAAGTCAATGATGGACGCTGGACTGGCGCTGCAGACCGGCAGCCTCGGCTGGTTCGCCATGCTACGTGGGCGGCAACCGCTCTACCCGGCGATGCCGCAGACGGGCCTGTTCCGGCTGACCCGCCAGCCGATCTACGTTTCGTTCGCCCTAACGCTTTGGACGGTGCCCACCTGGACTCCGGACCAGCTGGTCATCGCCGTCGTGTTCACGGCGTATTGCGTGGGCGCGCCCCTGTTCAAGGAGGCTCGGTACCGGCGGATCTATGGTCCAGCGTTCGACGACTACGCGCGGGGCGTTCCGTATTGGCTGCCCCGTCTCCGCCTCCTGGCACCACGGCAGCGGTAAATCATCGACCCGGTCGAAATCGCCACAGGTCGATCAATGCTTGCAGCATAAGGTAATTCGTCCGCTCGACCGGATGACGCACCGAGCGAGCGCGCGCCGACGATGTCGACCGCCTCGCAATCAGCTGGCCGCGCGCAAACCGAAATGGACCGTTGCGAACCCGGTGCTCAGCGAGACGTAGCGGGCATCGACGAAGCCCGCGTCCAGCATCGCCTTGCTCAGCTCGTCCCGCGACAACCAGGTGCGGATCGAATCGGAGGTGTAATGATGGGCGTCGCGATGCCAGGCAAAGGCCCAGCCCACAGCCGGCATCACACGGAAGTAGAGCAGGTCATGAAGGGCTTTCAGCACCTTCGAGGTCGGCGTGCTGAAATCGAGCACCATCAGCCGTCCGCCCGGCCGCAGGACGCGCCGGAACTCGCGCAGCGCCTGGCCGCGGTCGGCGACGTTGCGCAGCCCGAAGCCGATTGTGACTACGTCGAATGACGCATCCGGGAACCCCAGGTCCATGGCGTCGCCCTCCTGGAAGTCGATGGCCCCGCGCTGCCGCCGCCGGGCGACCTCAAGCATCGCCGCGCAGGAGTCGACGCCCACGACCTGGCCTTCCGGCCCGACCGCCGCCTCCTCCATGAACGCCAGATCGCCCGTCCCGGTCGCGACGTCCAGCACTCGTTCGCCGGGCCGCGCGGCGCAAAGCTTCATGGCCTGCCGCTTCCACAAGCGATGAAGCCCGATCGTCCACACATCGGTCATCACGTTGTAGCGCTTCGCCAGCGCCGAAAACAGGCCCTTGACGTAACTGCTCTTGGCCTCGTCCGACTCGGTCCATCGCCGTGTGACCATCCTGAGCCTCCGCACAACCACCGGGTACGACAGTCCGGGAATGTATCACGGCAATTCATAGGTTGAGAGCGAGCACCGCGAACAACACGAATCGCACGAACGTGCACGACACCCGTGGCGCTATCATCGTCGGCGCGGGACCGTGGACCACCCGGTCATCGCCGTAGTGTTCGCGGCATACTGCGTGCTCGGTCCGCTGTTAGAGGAGACTCGGTTCCGGCGGATCTATGGTCCAGCGTTCGACAACTACGCCCGGGCCGTTCCGTACTGGCTGCCCTGTCCCGGGCCCGGGCACGAAGGCAGGGGTGATCCGCGGCGGCGCAGGCCAACATCTCGGCTTCGCCCATCCATGCGCTGGGGTAGCCCGAGCGAACGCAAGAATTCCGCAAGTCGTCGGCGCTAACGTACGGCCCGACAGCAAACGAAAGGACCAACGTGAACCGAATATTGCGATCAACGTGTATTCCCACTAGACGGAAGGGCTGTCGAGGTGAAAAATCCCGGTTTATGCGACGACTCATTGGCGGTTTAGCAACCACTCTGTTGGTGTCTGGCGGTTTAGGGTGGGCCGGTTTGGAGCTGGCCGCGGGTACCGCTCAGGCCGGAGCCTTTCACTGGTGCCCAGGCGATCCCCCGCCCAAGGCCGTTA
>NZ_JBKQOI010000236.1:0-5220 GCF_052145595.1 Mycobacterium sp.
CGCGCGCAAGCTCGGGGCGGCCGGCGCGACCGTGCTGCTGGTTGCCCGCTCTGCGGACAGGCTGACAGCCCTCGCGGCGTCGATCAACGCGGGCGGCGGCAGCGCGGCCGCGTACCCGACCGATCTCACAGACCTGACAGCGGTCGCCGCACTGGCGGAGAGGCTCACCGAAAACCACGGCCCGATGGACATCGTTGTCAGCAATGCCGGCAAGTCCATCCGGCGGTCGCTGCATCTGCAGTACGACCGGCCGCAGGATTTCGAGCGCACGATCGGCGTCAACTACCTCGGCCCGGTCCGGTTGCTGCTCGGGCTGCTTCCCGCGATGAGGCGCCGCGGCAGCGGGCACATCGTGAGCGTTTCGACGATCGGTGTGCTCACCGCACCAGGCCCGCGCTGGGGCGCCTACCTGGCGTCCAAGAGCGCGTTCGATGTGTGGTTGCGCAGCGTGGAACCGGAACTGCGCGCCGACGGCGTGCAGGTCACCTCGGTGTACATGACGTTGGTGCACACCCCCATGAGCGAACCCACGCCGATCCTGCGCAGAATGCCGGGCCTGTCTGCGGAGCAGGCGGCCGACATCGTCGCGAAGGCGATCATCGACCGGCCCGGCAGTGTGCAGCCGTGGTGGGTGCGGCCGATGGAAATCAGCTCGACGCTCCTGCCCGGGCCGGTCGGGATCGGGATGGGATTGATGTATCGGTTCTCCACCGATTCCCCAAGCGCCCTTGGGATTGAGGAATGACGGCGGCGATTATCGTGACCAGCGCGGCCCGGGTGGTGCTGCGATCGGGATTGTTTGCGCCCGCCGGGCCGCGGACGATGTTCCGCATCGTGCGTGAGGCGGTTCGAGGCGGCGCGACCCTGGCTACCGTGATGGCGATCGCGGCGGCTCGCTGGCCGGACCGGACCGCGGTGATCGACGATGACGGCGCGCTGAGCTACGGCCAGCTGCAGTCCCGCACCGAATCCCTCGCGGCCGCACTGGTCTGCCGCCACGGCATCGGACCCGGGGTCGCGGTCGGCATCCTGTGCCGTAACGGGCGCGCCTTCATGCAGGCGATGTTCGCGGCGGCGTCGGTCGGTGCCGACGTGGTGTTGCTCAACACCGAGTTCCGCACCGACGCGCTGGCGACCGCGTTGGGCGCGCACCGGATCCAAACCGTGATTTGTGACGACGAATTCGCCGACCGGGTGCGCGCGGCAGACGAGGCGGTTGCCGTCGTCGATCTCGCGGCGCTCGAGATCGACGAGCGCGAGCCACGGCCGAAGGCCGGGCCGCGCGGTCGGTTCGTGCTCCTGACGTCCGGCACGACGGGCACGCCCAAGGGTGTGCCGCGTACACCCAGTATCACCCCGGCACTGGGTGTTGGAGTCGTGTTCCTCGACCGCATCGGGTTGCGCGCCGGAAGCCGAATTGTCGTGCCGGTGCCCATGTTTCACGCGTTCGGGTTCGGGATGGTGTTGCTCACGGTGATACTCGGCGGCACGCTGCTGACAAGACGGCGGTTCGACGCCGAAGCAACGCTCGCGCAGGCGTCGTTGCATCGCGCGCACGTGCTCGCCGCGGTCCCGGTCATGCTCGCCCGGATTCTCGACCTTCCGGACGAGGTGCGGGAGCGAAACCCGGTTCCGTCGCTGCGCGTGGCGATCACCGCCGGGGCACGCCTGGACCCGAGCCTGGCTCAGCGGTTCATGGACGCCTACGGCGAGATCCTCTACAACGGCTACGGCTCCTCGGAGGTCGCCATCGGTTCGCTTGCGACACCCACCGATCTACGGGAGACACCGGAAACCGTCGGCAGGCCGGTTGCCGGCTGTCCGGTCGAGATTCTCGACGAGAACGACAGTCCCGTCGGGCCGCACGTCACCGGGCGGGTGTTCGTCGGTGGTGGCCTGACATTCGACGGCTACAGCGGCGGCGGTGGCAGGGATGTGGTCGCCAAGATGACGGCCACCGGGGACATGGGCTACTTCGACGAGGCCGGGCGGCTGTTCATCGTCGGCCGCGAAGACGACATGATCGTCTCCGGCGGCGAGAACGTCTACCCCCGCGCGGTTGAGAACGCCCTTGGCGAACATCCCGACGTGACCGACCACGCGGTGATCGGTGTTCCGGACGAGGACTTCGGCCAGCGGCTCGCGGCCTTCGTCGTCGCCCGTCCGGGCGCCGACATCGACGATGCCAGACTGCGGGAGTATCTGAAGGACAGGGTGTCTCGCTTCGAACAACCGCGGGACATCGCCGTCGTCGCCGCGATCCCGCGTAATCCCAGCGGCAAGGTGCTGCGAAACGAACTCGGTCACGATCAACAGCACCGCCCCGCACGTGCACGACGTCGAAAGGGCGAGATCGTCGACCGTGGCGGCCACGCCGGTCCAGAGACATTAGGCTGACTGACACTCGATCTCGTGCCCACGCATGTCGAATGGGCCGCTTCATCTACGCCGGCATCGCCGACAGGCTGGTGCATCCACGCGACCAGGTCACCCGGCTCTGGCAGCACTGGGGCCGACCCCAGATCCACTGGTACTCCGGCGGCCACACCGGGTTCTTCCGTTCCCGGCCGGTACAGCGATTCATCGACGACGCGCTGGTGCAGTCGGAGCTTGTCGACCCGTCACGGATACGCCGCAAACGCTGACTCCACCGGCGCATGGCTCGTCGTCACGTCCGGCCCCGGCCCGGGCTCGCGGCGTCGCTCTTGGGGTCGATCAGGATCTTCGCGTGCGCTTCGGGGTCACCGAGCGCATCGAACGCGGCGCCGACACCGGGTAGCCCGACCTTCCCGGTGATCAGCGGCGTGGCATCGACCTTGCCGTCGGCGAGCATGTGCAGCGTGTCGCGGAACTCGAGCGGGGTGTAGCCGAGCACGAACCGCACGTCGATCTCTTTGTTGATCGCCATCGCCGGCCGGATGTGGTCTGAGCCCATGCAGACGCCCACCACGACCACGCGCGAGAACAGCGGCGCGCTCGCGATGATGCCGTCGATAATGCCTGGGACGCCGACACATTCGAAGATGACGGGGTGCTTGGGCGTCGCGGCGCCGGCCGCCTCAGCGGCGCGCCAAACATGCCACCAGGGCAACCGCAGTCGTTGCAGCTTCTCCAGCGTGCCGACTGCGAGGTCGAACGCTTCCAGGATGCTTTGCATGTGCCCCTTGCCGGCGCCCGTCGTAAAAGGCGAGTCCTGCGCAGGATCGACGACGACGTCTGCGCCGCAGGTGGTGGCGAGCGCGCGCCGACCCGGTGAAAAGTCGCTCGCGATCACGGTGCGCACCCCGTGCGCCTTCAGCATGCAGATCACCGCCAGGCCGATCGGCCCGCAGCCGATGACGATCGCGACGTCGCCCTTGCCCACCTCGCCGCGCCGGACCGCGTGCCACCCGACGGCCATCGGCTCGGTGAGCGCGGCCACCTCAGGGGACAACCCGTTGGGGACGGGCAACGTCAGCGACTGTTCGACGAGGAGCTGCTCGGCGTAGGCGCCCGGGGCCATTGTCGACAGCCCGATCCCGTGCACCTCTTTGCCCCGCCGCAGCAGCGGCAGGGCCACGACCGGTGTGCCGCGCCGCGGGGCCTTGCGCGTTCCCGGGCCGTAATCGACCACCTCACCGCAGAATTCGTGACCGAAGACGACGTGCTGATTCGATCGCATGAACGCGTCGTACCCCGATTCGGCCATCACGTCGGCGAGTTCGTCGCAGTGGTGGCGCGCATGCAGGTCCGATCCGCAGATGCCACACCTGAGCACTTCGATCAGCAACTGACCCTTCGCCGGGCTCGGGGTCGGGGTGTCGACCACCTCGAGCTTGGCATTGGTGCAGGTCACGGTCTTCATTCGTCGATCCTCCTACACCGGCTTGGGTTGGAGATAGCCGCCGTTCAGGAAGAGGCGCGCGTAGTGCCCGCCGGTTGCAGTCCCGCCGCCTCTTTCAGCTCCTCGTACGCCTCCCTCGCGCAGCGAGCGAGTTGCGGTAGGTCGTCGAACGCCGCGCTGTTGCCGACGAACCCGAAGTCCATGTTCTCGTGGTAGGACGCCAACGTGGCGTTGAGCCCGATCGAGGCGGCGAGGGCGGAAACCGGGTAGATGCCAAGCAGGCGTGCGCCGTTGAGGTATCGGGTCTCCTTGGCGCCCGCCACGCTGGAAACCACGAGGTTGCACGCCGGGTGCGCGACGCGGTCCAGGTGTGTGGAGGCCCCCAGGCCGGCGAGCGCGACGAGCCCGACGGCGTAGGTCATCGCCGCCTCGTTGGACAAGCGGCCGAGTTCCTTCTTGCATGTGGCGACGGAGTCCACCACTTGGCGGATGCGTTCCGATACGCTCGCGCCGGGCTCCCCGAGTCGTGCGAACATCGCTGACACTCGCGTGCCGACCGCCGTGTCCCCGTCGCCGCGCAGCGACACCGGACACATCGCAATGAACGGGTGCCCGAAGGCGCGGCCCGTCTCCCGCAGGTAGGCATGCAGCCCCGCGTCGACCACGGTGACCGCCACGTCGTTCAGGGTCGCCCCGAAGTGCCGGCCCACCTCGTGCATCTCTTCGAGCGGCAGGGACAGCGTCGCGAATCTTCGCCCGATTTTGAGCGGCGCGTTGGTAGGGGCGTGCTGCGCCGCGAACGGCAGGCTGCCCTCGAGATGAGATCCCAATAGACCGGCGAGCACTTTGCGCAGCGCGCCGACCGAAACCTGGTTGAGCGCCTCGACCTGCGTGATCGCCCCGCGAATCGAGTCGGCGATTCGCTCCGTGAGCGGCGTCGGTGGGTGCGGCGCGGGTTCCGCCGTTCCCAGCGCAAAGCCGGGCGTCGGGACGGTGCGCCGATCGGTCGTGCTCAGCCCGTCGTATAGCCGCTTCAGGCCCGATTCGCCGTCGATGATCGAGTGATGGGTCTTCGTGTAGATCGCGAACATTCCGTCCGGCACCCCATCGATCACCCAGCAGCGAAAGAGCGGCCGGTCACGGTCGAGTTGCGCCTCGTGCAGATCGGCGACGAGCCGCAACAGGTCGTCGTAGGAGGCTCGAGCGGGCAGAGCCAGGTGCCCGACGTGGTAGTAGGGGTCCCAGCTCGTCACCTCCCGGAAATGGGGCGCGCCCCGACCAAGCAGCTCCGGGACATAGTTGAACGGCGGCGCCGGCGTGCACGCCCGATACGCCTCGACAATCTCGCGCACGATGGGCGCGCGGCCGGCGGGCTTTTTGAACAGCAGCATCGCACC
>NZ_JBKQOI010000237.1:0-10630 GCF_052145595.1 Mycobacterium sp.
GTAGGCAGCCATGGAGAATGCCGACGAGGCGGTTGCCGAGGGCGCGGAGTGCTTGGTGATGGGTGTCGCCGGTGTTGCGATGTTGGTTGTAGAAGGCCCGTGCACCGGGGCTGGTGGTGAGCGTGCAGAAGGCCCATTGGTCTAGTGCGTCGTAGAGACGTTTGTTGCGGACATGGCGGGCCAGTACGGCGCGTTTGCGGCCCGAGGCGACGGTCAATGGTGAGGTTCCGGCGTAGTTCTTGCGACACTTGGCAGTGGTGTATCGGTTCGGGTCGTCCCCGAACTCACCGAGCACCCGGGCGCCGAGAATGACACCAAGTCCTGGCAGGGAGCGGTAGATGTCGGCGTCCGGGTGTGTCTCAAAATGGTCAGCCAGTGCGGACTCGAGGTCGGCGATCTGGTGGTTGAGTTCAGCGATGACATGGACCGCGGCAGTCGTGGTGGCGCCGAAGGCCGCCGCGACCGCAGGAGCTGCGGTGAGGTGTTCGCGCCGTAGAGCGGCCTGAATCTCGCGGGCGCGGGTATCGATATTTCGTTGCCGCCCAGCAGCTTTGAGCGCAGAGCCGATCTTGGACAGACTCAACCGGGCGCCCTGCTCGGGAGTGGGTGCGCGGCCCAGTACCGCTAACGCGTCACGATCGGTGAGCGCGTCGAAGGCCTCTAACGCCGCGGGGTAGTACTCACGCAGCCCACTGCGCAGCATGTTGGCGTGTCGCACTCGTGCCCAGATCAGGCTCTGATGAGTGCGGGCCAGGACTTTAATCGCCTCCGCATCGGGGCTGTCGCCGGCAATCAGCCGGTGGTTATGCCGATCGGTGCGGACCAGATCGGCCAGCACCTTGGCGTCCCCGGCATCGGATTTCGCACCCGAGACGTGGTGGCGATCGCGGTAGCGGGCCGCAGCCATCGGATTAATCGCCCACACCCGATAACCGGCCGCAACCAACGCCGAGACCCATAAGCCGCGGTCGGTCTCGATTCCGACCATCACCTGATCGGGTTCCTCGGCGTGTGCGGCGATCAGCTCGTGCAAGCCCCGGATACCGGGCAAGCCTTCAGCTAATCGCCGCGAAGCTAATCGTTGGCCGGCCTCATCCATCAGATACACGTCGTGATGGTCTTCGGCCCAGTCGTCGCCGACGAAGATCATCAATGCACCTCCCACGGTCGTCGTTGACTCACCTTCGAGCCCCAGGACACCCGGCGGCGGACTAATGGATCAGTGCTCGCACTGGCACGACATCCCATCAGCGCTACAAGCGACCTCACCGAACTGGCCGGGGCACGATCTAGCCTTAGGAATCACATTCCAGTCGGACGAAGTGCTCACCGGCCAGCGGCTCGATGACCAGCGTCTCGCCCCCCAACCCCAAGCCGTCAACGCCACGCTGATCGACTCCCATTAGTCGTACACGGGCCGCCACATGGTATCCAGGACGGCTTGCCGAACATCGTCGTGCGTCTTGGTGGCCACTCCGTCTTCGACGGCGGCGTGATAGACGGCCTCGGCGACCGCCCTCGAGACAGCGCACAGGTTCTGCACGTCGGGCAACAGGGAATCTCCCGGATTTGTCGGATTAGCCTGTTGGGCAACGGCCTTGGCCGCCGCGTGCAGCATGCCCAGGGTGACCAGCCTGGCCCGGGCAACGATGATGCCCAGCCCGATTCCGGGGAACACGAGCACGTTGTTGGCCTGGCCGATGGCGTAGGTGGTGCCGTCGTATTGAACGGGAGCGACCGGACTGCCGGTAGTGATCAGCGCCCGGCCGCTCGACCACTCCAGCACGTCGGCCGGCATGGCCTCCATGCGCGAGGTCGGGTTGGAAAGCGGGAAAATCATCGGCCGTTCGCAGGATGCCGTCATCGCCTCGACGACCTCCTGGGTGAATGCGCCGAATACCGTTGAGGAGCCCAGCAGGATGGTGGGGGAGGCCAGCGTGATCGCGTCGACCAGTCCGACCCGATCCCCGGCGGCCACCCCCAGCTGGCGGCGGTTCTTGGCGTAAGGCACCTGGAAATCGCGCAGGTCGTCCATGTCGTCGAAGAGCAGACCCTGCTTGTCGATCGGCCAGATCTGCGACGTGGCCTGCTCGACGGTGGCGCCGTCGTCGACCATCGCATCACGGATCTGGTCGGCGACGCCGATGCCCGCGGTCCCGGCTCCGAAGACGACCGCTTTCTGGTCGCGCAGCGGGATTCCGGTGACATGCGATCCGCCATAGATGGCTGCCACGACCACCGCGCCGGTTCCCTGCACGTCGTCGTTGAACACGCAGTAATCGTCGCCGTGGGTCTGCAGGATCTTCCGCGCGTTGATCGGCCCGAAGTCCTCGAAATGCAGGATGGCATGCGGAAATAGCTGGTGGGCCGTCCGGATGTAGCGCTCGATGAACTCGTCGTACTCGTCGCCGCGGCGCCGCGCGTGTCGGTTGCCCAGATAGAACGGATCCTGCAGCAGCTGTTCGTTGTCGGTGCCGACATCCAGCGACACCGCGATGCAACGGCGGGGATCGATGCCGCCGCCGGCGGTGTAGAGCGCCAACTTGCCCACGGCGATTTGGATTCCGCCCACACCCCAGTCACCGATACCCAAAATCGCTTCGGCGTCGGTACATACGATCAGGTCGACGTCGTCGGGTCCCAGCCCGAAGGTTCGAAAGGCCTCCGCGATCTCGTCCGGCTCGTCGATGCTCAGGAAAAGGCCCCGCTGCCCGCGGTATTCATCGGAGAAGCGTTGAATGGCCTCGCCGACGGTGGGTGTGTACACCACCGGCATCAGCTCGGTCAGATGGTCTTCCAGCACCTTGTAATACAGTATTTCGTGGCGGTAGTGCAGTTGCTCGAGAAGCAAATTACGGCCTAAATCTGTTGCAAGGCTTTGCAATTGATGCCACACCCGGTCCGCTTGTTCATTGAGAGTGAGCACCGCCGACGGAAGCCGACCGGTCAGCCCCAGCCGCCGCCGCTGCTCGTGCGTGAAGCCGACCCCACGGTTCAGACTCGGCGCGGCCAACGCCGCCGGGATCCGCGGCGTGCAGGGATCGCTCATCACAACCTCCGTCGGATGACTTGGTGCGTCAGATCACGTTAGCGCCGATCTTGAGGAACACAGTGAACGCATCTTGAAAAGCACTTGACGGGCAGCCGCAAGACCGCAGTCGTCAGATGGAGAAGTCCTCGCCGTGCCACACCCCGGCTTCGGGCGGCCGTATCACCCGGTCAGTCTGCTGGCCGTCGCTCAGGGCCTCCAGCCGGGCCACCCTGGTGAGCAGGGACTGCAGGCTGACGCCGACGAGGTCGGGCATCATCGAGTCGTCTGGGCTGCCCCGTCCGTGGCGGCTGATGACCTGCCCGGGAACCCCGATGACCACGGAGCTCGACGGGACCGGCTTGACCACCACCGCGTTGGCGCCGATCCGGCTGTCGTCGCCGATTTTGATCGCGCCGAGGACCTTGGCCCCGGCGCCGATAATTACGCGGTCGCCGACGGTGGGGTGGCGTTTCCCGGTGTCCGCGCCGCTGCCGCCCAAGGTGACGCCGTGGTACAGCGTGACGCCCTCGCCCACCTCGGCGGTTTCTCCGATCACCACGCCGGTCGCGTGGTCGATGAACAGGCCGGCGCCGAGGATGGCACCGGGGTGGATCTCGACGCCGGTCAGGATGCGGGTGAGTTCCGCGAACGTCCGCGCGGCCAGCCTGGCGCGATGGTTCCACAGCCAGTGGCTGATCCGGTGGGCCCAGATGGCGTGCACGCCGGGATAGGCGAAGATGACCTGCAGCGTGGTGGGCCTGGCCGGATCGCGCTGTTTGGCCGCCCGTATGTCGCTGCGTATGGCCGCGAACATGGCTAACCGGCCAGGTCGGCGAACAGCGGCGTGCTCAGATACCGCTCACCGAAGTCGGGGAGTACGACGACGACCAGCTTGCCGGCGTTTTCAGGTCGGCGGGCCACCTGCAGGGCGGCCACCACGGCCGCCCCCGATGAAATGCCGACCAGCAGTCCCTCCTCCCGGGCCAAACGACGGGCCAAGGTGAGCGCGTCTTCGTTGCCGACGGTGATGACCTCGTCGACCAGATCCAGGTCGAGCACCGGCGGGACGAACCCGGCGCCGATGCCCTGGATCGGATGGGGTCCCTTCTGGCCGCCGGACAGGACCGGCGAAGCGGCCGGCTCTACGGCCACGAACTGGGCCGATGGCTTGCGTTCCTTGATGACCTGGGCCACACCGGTAAGAGTGCCCCCGGTGCCCACCCCCGCAACGAAGATGTCAATCTTCCCGTCGGTGTCGCGCCACACCTCCTCCGCGGTGGTCTTGCGGTGGATTGCCGGGTTCGCCGGATTCTCGAACTGTTGAGGCACGAAGTACCGCTGGTCGCTCTTGGCCAGTTCTTCGGCCTTGGCAATGGCGCCCGGCATGCCGTCGGCACCCGGCGTCAGGACGAGGTCGGCCCCCAACGCACGCAATAGCATTCGTCGCTCGGTGCTCATTGTCTCCGGCATGGTCAGCACGCACCGGTAGCCACGTGCCGCGCACACCATCGCCAGCGCGATGCCGGTGTTCCCGCTCGTCGGCTCGAGAATGATCGTGTCGGGCTTGATCAAGCCCGCTTCCTCGGCCGCATCCAGCATGGCGACGCCGATGCGGTCCTTCACGCTATTGGCCGGATTGAAGAATTCCAGCTTGGCCACGACGTCGGCGACGGCGCCTTCGGTGACCCGGCGCAGCCGGACTAGCGGCGTGTTTCCGATTAGCTGTGTGACGTCCTCGGCGATGCTCATAAAACTTCCTTAGGCGATGTCGGTACAAGACTGGTCGGCCTGCCAGGTGATGTCGAATTCGATGGCCACGTCCGTGGGTACGGTCAGGGCAATGGGTGTGAATCGCTGCGGGGCCCCATCCAGCGCCACTCCGGTCAGCACCCGCCCGGTGAGGTGGTGCGGTGTTGTTGCGGTCATTGTCGTTGCCGATGTGCCCGGTAACGGACGTAGGTAGAAGTCCGTACCGGGTTGAACGATGTCGTCGATATCGAAGCCGCCGGCGTCGACCAGTGTGTGTCCGTCAGAGACGCTGAGCGTCAATGGGATTGGCACTTGGAATGGTCCTATGAGTTCGGATTCGGCAGTTGCTTGGCTATCGACTAGTCGGAGTTCGTCAGTGTCGCGCAAGGCATTGCATGCCCCGGTGATTAGGTAATTGTAGAGGTGCACAACGCGGTCAGCATTGCGGTAGTGGCGAGAACCGGTCAACCAGAATTCGACATGGTCGATGCCAGCTGTGGAGGAGTGGCTTGTGGTGACCAGCCGGTAGTGGCGATAGCCGCGCCCCGCGCGGCCGTGGCTACTCGCCGAAAGGGTGCTGCCTACGCCGAGCGTACGTTGGTAGCGGCCCTTCCCCGAGTCGGTGATCAGTTGCGAGCCTGAAACATCTTGCCAAACAATGCCATTCGCTGACTTTTGCAGCTTCAGGTCGACGGCCACGTCAAAGTCCGTCCACAGCGAGTAGCCGCCCAGCTGTGGTTCGCCGTCGAATTCGAAGGTGATCACCGGTCCGGGACCCCGCTGCACCGCAATGGGAACGTTCAGCGGTCGGGTGTCGAGCGCCAGGCCGTTGGTGAAATGCCAGATCGCGGCCTGGGTCGCCGCGATGGCGTGGTGTTCGCTGATGTTGGCCGTTCCCAGCGGGTACCCGGCAGCGCGCAGGTGCCGGCTGAGTTCGGCAGTCGAGCGCATCGGAAAGGAGTGGCGCAGGATCCAGTCGACCTCGGCTTCGTAGCCGCGGGTGTGTAGGTGGGGCAGCGCGGCCCAAGTTCCCAGGCGGTAGCGCGACGGGTGATTGGGTGCGACTCCGGCGAAGTCCAGCGAGTAGGCATGCAGGTTGGGATTTAGCCGGATCAGATCGGTGCGCGCGGAGCTGCCGTCGGCGAAGACGATCGTGTCGACGGTGTGGGAGTAGGTGCCGCCGCGATAGCGCGTCATGCGGGTGACCTCGGTGACCGGCCGGACAAGTATGCGCTGGCGGGTCGCCACTTGCGTCACGCGGCGGCTGGATATGGACAGTACGGTCATGAGTTGCTGTTCTTTCTAAGAGACTTGTGAATGGCGCGCCCCTTGGAGCCCTGGTGGACAGGGAATCCCGTCCGTCTGGGGGGAAGGCGCGAGGATTTCTACGGCGTCAGAAGGCGTCAGGAAATCAACAGCAACAGCAACAGCAACAGCAACAACAACAGTCCACGGCGAGGCGGCGCGTAAGGACAAAGCGCGGCTGTGTGGCCTGGTGCATAGGCCTCACTATAGGGCATCAGCGGATTCGGATAGTTCCGCTCCCTCCGCTATAAACCCTTCGTCCGGGTCTTACACTGGCCTAGGCTCGGCGCACGGACCCGATCACGCGGGGCGATCATCGGCCTGCCGAACATCGCCGCAGTATTCGACCAAGCACGGAAGGACCACGATGACGTCGGCGCAAAACGAGTCTCAGGCACTTGGCGATCTCGCTGCCCGGCAGCTTGCCAACGCGACGAAGACTGTCCCGCAGCTCTCGACCATCACGCCGCGCTGGTTGCTGCACCTGCTCAGCTGGGTTCCGGTGGAAGCGGGTATCTATCGGGTGAACCGCGTGATCAATCCCGAGCGGGTCGCGATCAAGGCCGAAGAGGGCACCGGCACCGAAGAACCGCTGCCGGTGACCTACGTCGACTACGAGACCAGTCCGCGCGAATACACGCTGCGGACGATTTCGACCCTGGTCGACATCCACACCCGGGTTTCCGACCTCTACTCGAGCCCACACGACCAGATCGCCCAGCAGTTGCGGCTGACCATCGAGACGATCAAAGAGCGCCAGGAGTTCGAACTGGTCAACAGCCCCGAGTACGGGCTGCTTGCGCAGGCGACTCCGGAGCAGACGATCCAGACGCTGGCCGGTGCCCCGACGCCTGACGACCTGGACGCGCTGATCACCAAGGTCTGGAAAACGCCCAGCTTCTTCCTCACCCACCCACTCGGCATCGCCGCATTCGGCCGTGAGGCCACCTATCGCGGTGTGCCGCCCGTCGTGGTGAGTCTGTTCGGCGCGCAGTTCATCACCTGGCGTGGCATTCCGTTGATTCCGTCGGACAAGGTGCCGCTGGAGGACGGCAAGACCAAGGTCATCCTGGTGCGCACCGGCGAAGAGCGCCAAGGAGTGGTGGGCCTATTCCAGCCGGGCCTGGTCGGGGAGCAGGCGCCTGGGCTGTCGGTACGGTTCACCGGCATCAACCAGTCCGCGATTGCGACCTACCTGGTCACCCTCTACACATCCCTGGCTGTCCTCACTGACGACGCGCTCGCCGTGCTCGACGACGTCAATGTGGATCAGTTCCATGAGTACAAGTGAGTACCGAGCGGTAGACGCCGAAAGCGAGTTGCCCATCAGCGCCGCCGAACTCGCGGCACTGGCCAGCCAGCTCTATGCGGCCAGCATTCGGCCGGGATTCGACAGCCCGCCGCAGACCGCGCCCGTCGCCCCGCGCGGCAATGTGCCGGACACCACGGCTGCCGCGTCAACCGGGCAAGCCGCGGCGGGCGCAGCCGATCTCGACCAGGCACCGGTTCCGCTGATCGGTATCACCGACATCTACGTCCCGGCGCCGACGTCTCCCGAGCCTGAAGGTCCGCCGCACACGGTGCCCGTCGCCCCTCGGGGCAACGTGCCCGATACGACGGCAGCGTCCTCGGCCGCCGAGGCGGCCGCGGGCGTCGGCGATCCCTACCTGCCGCCCGGCATCGGCGACCTCAGCGCGTTCGCGGTGCCCAGCCAGGGCATCGTCCCGACGGTGCCCGGTGTCCTCGCGGGTGCGACGCCGACCGTCCCGGTGGCGCCGCGTGGTGCCGTGCCCGCGTCGCGGCCCGAGTGGCTGCCCGAGGCGCCGTCGGTTTCCGACCTGGGTTGGTCTGACGCACCCGTTGTTGCACCGATCGCACCGGCGGGGGACGAGCGCAGCTATGACTTCCTGACCAGAATCGAACCGGTGCCTGCGCTGCCGGACCGGCACGAGGTTTTCGACGTCAACGCGGTGCGCGCGGACTTTCCCATCCTGAAGGAGACGGTCAACGGGAAGCCGCTGATCTGGTTCGACAACGCGGCGACCACGCAGAAGCCACAGGTGGTGATCGACCGGCTGGCGTACTTCTACACCCACGAGAACTCCAACATTCACCGCGCGGCGCACGAGTTGGCGGCCCGGGCGACAGATGCCTACGAAGAAGCGCGCGACACGGTTCGGCGATTCATCGGCGCCTCGAAAGGCGAAGAGATCATCTTCGTGCGCGGTACCACCGAAGCCATCAACCTGGTGGCTTATGCCTGGGGCGGCAAGCATTTGCTGCCCGGCGATGAGATCGTTATCACTCATTTGGAGCACCATGCGAATATCGTCCCGTGGCAACTGCTTTCGCGGCAGACCGGCGCGATCCTGAAAGTCGCACCCGTTGATGACGCCGGCAATTTGCTGATGTCGGAATTCGAAGATCTGTTGGGGCCGAAGACGAAGCTGGTGGCGGCCACTCAAGTCTCCAACGCGCTGGGGACGGTGACACCGGTCGAACAGATCGTCGAGCTGGGCCACCGTTACGGCGCGCGGGTGCTGATCGACGGCGCCCAGTCGATTCAGCATCTGCCGGTCGATGTCAGTGAGCTCGGCGCCGATTTCTTTGTGTTCTCCGGACATAAGATCTATGCCCCCACGGGAATCGGCGTGCTTTACGGGACCGAGGAGGCGCTGGCCGAGACACCGCCGTGGCAGGGGGGCGGCAACATGATCGCCGACGTCACCCTGGAACGCTCGCTGTATCAGGGGCCGCCCAGCAAGTTCGAGGCCGGCACCGGCAACATCGCCGACGCCGTCGGGCTCGGGGAGGCGCTGCGTTACGTTCAGCGGTTGGGCATCGACCGTATTGCCGCCCACGAGCACGCCCTGCTGGACTATGCGACCCCGCGGCTGGCCGACATCCCGGGTGTGCGCCTGGTGGGCACCGCAACCGAGAAGGCCAGCGTGTTGTCGTTCGTGCTGGCCGGACATGACCCGGTCGAGGTGGGCAAGGCACTCAACGCCGAAGGCATTGCGGTGCGGGCCGGCCATCATTGCGCGCAGCCGATTCTGCGTCGTCTCGGCTTGGAAGCCACCGTCCGCCCGTCGTTTGCGTTCTACAACACATTCGAGGAGATCGACGTTTTCCTCAACGCGGTACGCCGGATTGCCGAGGGTGGCACCAACATCGGCTGAGCTCGCTAGATTTTTTCTGCTTGATTTCAACCCTACGGCAGGCGCCGGATCGCCTTTAAGCTGCCGGAGTGTTTTGTATGTGCAATCAGGCGGAGTGGCCGGATTGCGCAATGAATACCGCTAATCGTTTGCGGTAACACCAATTACGACGTTTTCTCGCTTCATTCTTAACGGGGGCCGCGTGAGCCGTATGGATGCATGGAACGACCGGGGCTGAACCGACCCCATGAACGGCACGACCATCGCAAAGCCCATGAACGCGCTGGGCGAGTTCTTTATGCTCAGCGCCGAGTCATTGGTGACGTTGGTCCGACGGCCGTGGGCCTGGCGCGAGATCCTTGAGCAGATTTGGTTCGTCGCCCGGGTGTCGATTTTCCCGACCATCATGTTGTCGATTCCGTACACGGTGCTCATCGTCTTCGTCCTCAACATCCTGCTCGTCGAGATCGGCGCAGGCGATCTTTCAGGTGCCGGTGCGGCGTTGGCGTCGGTGACTCAGGTTGGACCGGTCGTTACTGCGATGGCCGTTGCCGGCGCCGGGTCGACCGCCATGTGCGCCGACCTGGGCGCCCGCACCATCCGCGAGGAAATCGACGCGATGAAGGTGATCGGCATCAATCCGGTTCAAGCTCTGGTGGTTCCCCGCATCATCGCCGCCACGTTCGTCGCGCTGCTGCTCTACTCGGTGGTCGCGGTCACCGGGTTGACCGGCAGCTACATCTTTGTGGTCTTCGTTCAGCACGTCACCCCAGGCGCCTTCATTGCAGGGATGACACTGCTCACGGGGCTTCCGCAGGTGGTGATCTCCCTCATCAAGGCAACCCTGTTCGGATTGTCCGCCGGCCTGATCGCGTGCTACAAGGGCCTGTCGGTGGGCGGCGGCCCCACCGGTGTCGGGAATGCGGTGAACGAGACCGTGGTGTTCTCCTTCATGGCCTTGTTCTTCATCAACATCGTGATCACCGCGCTCGGAGTGAAGGCGACCGCTAAATGAGCGAAGCAGCGCGCGAGCCGTCATGGTTTGTCACTCTTGGCCCCAGGCTGGTGGCTTCCACCCGAAAGCTGGGCGAACAGACCGAGTTCTACGGGAAATCGTTGGCCTCCGCCGGTGATGCGGTACGACGCTACCCGGGAGAACTGCTGCGGCTGATCGCCGAGATGGGCATGGGCACGGGTGCGCTGGCGGTGATCGGGGGCACCGTAGGCATCATCGGCTTCCTCACTCTGACCACCGGTGCCCTAGACGGTATGGGGGGCTGGGGCCTCGCTCACATGTGAACGTGGGTTGCCGACAGGGTGGTCCTGGTCGGTAGAGCCACAGATGTGGGAGGCCCCAGTGGAGATTTATCGTACGAGTGTCGGGTTG
>NZ_JBKQOI010000238.1:0-2750 GCF_052145595.1 Mycobacterium sp.
GCCACCAAAATGTGGATGGCCCGGCTCTACCCGACGTACGAACGGAACACCTGCTTAGTCTCAAACGGACTGTCCACCATGGCTTTTGCGCTACCCGGAGCCCTCGGCGTCAAGCTGGCGCGACCCGAGTCGAAAGTGCTCGCCGTCGTCGGCGACGGCGCGTTCCTGATGAACTCGCAAGAAATCGAGACCGCGGTTCGGGAGCGGATCCCGCTGGTGGTTCTGATCTGGGAGGACGGCGGCTACGGCCTCATCGAATGGAAGATGGACCTCGAACTCGGCGAGCACTACTACGTGAAGTTCGGCAACCCCGACATCGTGACCTACGCGGAAAGCTTCGGCGCCAAAGGATATCGGATCAACAGCGCCGAAGAACTGTTGCCGACGCTGAAGGCCGCGCTCGACGAGGACGGGGTGTCGCTCATCAGCTGCCCGGTCGACTACTCCGAGAACCTGCGGTTGACCGACCGGCTCGGCGAGCTGGACGAGACGCTGTAGCCTCTCGGATCATTTGCTCCTCTGGCCCTCTGGTCGCTTGACGATGACGATGCGTCCCGGAACCCGGGGAATTACGTGCAGATGCCGACGCACTATTGCCTGCTGACACGGGTCGGCTCGGAGCCCCGCCGTGTTGCACTCAGGCCCGGTGTGGGTCAACCTAATTGAATCCGGTGTGATTGCAGTCGAAGAAGACGAGCGATGATTCGTTGTGTCCGCATGTGGACCGGCGGGGATGGAAACTCGCTGTTCGAGGAAGGCTGGATCGATCTCGCCGAGGGAATGCGCGGCGACTCCGTAGGCGAGCCGATACACGTCACCGAGCTGTCATTCCAGGAAACGCGGTCGGGCGGATCGTACGAATGGCATCAGGATCCGGTCCCGCGTTTCGTCATCACCCTGTCCGGCACGCTCGAGTTCCAGACGAAGTCCGGCGCCACGTTCATCATCCGTCCGGGCGATGTGCTGCTCGCGCAGGACAACAGCGGAACTGGTCATACGTGGAAGCTCATCGGCGACGACCCGTGGCGCCGCGCCTACGTCGTCTACGAGAACGGGACCGACCTTCACTTCAAGCCGGGAAAGCATCAGGAGGACAAAGGATGAACACCTCCACATCGGAGACCCCAGACGTCGTGCTGATCGGCGCGGGGATCATGAGCGCGACCCTGGGCACCCTCCTCAAGGAGTTGGAACCGACCCTGGACGTCGTGATGTTCGAAACGCTTCACGACTGTGCACAGGAGAGTTCCGAGGCGTGGAACAACGCGGGAACGGGCCACGCGGCCAACTGCGAACTCAACTACACGCCACGCCTTTCCGACGGCAGCGTTGACATATCCAGAGCCCTTCAGGTCAACACCGAGTTCGACGTGTCGCGCCAGCTGTGGTCGCATCTGGTCACCCGGGGCGCGATCCCCGATCCCCGCGCGTTCATTGAACCGTGCCCGCACATGAGCTTCGTCTGGGGTGACGACAATGTCACCTTCCTGCGCGACCGGTTCAAGGCGATGTCGGCACACCACTGTTACCACGGCATGGAATACAGCGAAAATCACGGCCAGATCGGCCAGTGGGTGCCGCTCGTGATGGACGGACGTGACAGCGAGCAGCCCATCGCCGCGACGAGGATGATCACCGGCACGGACGTCGACTAAGGGGCGCTTACGCATCTGCTCGTCAACCAGCTGCAGGCACAGCCAGGCTTTTCACTGCACTACAAGCACACCGTCACCGATCTCAACCGCCTCGAAGACGGCCGCTGGGGCGTGAGCGTTAAGGATGGCGTCGCTGACGAAGAATGGACCGTATCGGCCAGGTTCGTGTTCGTCGGCGCGGGCGGCGGCGCGCTGGAGCTCCTGCAAAATCCAAGATTCCAGAAGGGCATGGTTATGCCGGATTCCCGGTAAGCGGGGTCTGGCTGCGTTGCGACGTCGACGAGGTCAGTTCCCGTCACCATGCCAAGGTGTATGGGAAGGCCGCCGAGGGCTCACCGCCGATGTCCGTTCCCCATCTCGACACGAGGATGATTTCCGGCAAGCGCTCGCTGCTCTTTGGCCCGTACGCGGGCTTTTCCACCAAGTTCCTCAAACACGGTTCCTATTCGGACCTGTTCCGCTCGATAGAGCCCAGCAATGTCGTGCCGATGCTGGCGGTAGCACGCGACGACTGGCGGTTGGCCGAATACCTGATCGGCCAGGTGCTGCAGACCGGGTCGCACCAGTTCTCGATCCTCAAGCAGTTCTTCCCCGGAGCTCAGCGGCAGGACTGGCGCGAAGCCGTCGCGGGCCAGCGCGTGCAGATCATCAAGCCCGGTCCGCACCACACCGGCGAGCTCGAATTCGGCACCGAACTGATCGGCAGTCCCGACAACTCGATCGTCGCACTGCTCGGTGCCTCGCCCGGCGCGTCAACCTCCGCCTTCATCGCGTTGGAGGTTCTGGAGAAGTGCTTCGCAGATGAACTGGCGGGCGGCTGGCGGGATCGGCTGCAGACCATCATCCCGACCTACGGCATCGACCTAACGCAAGACGCGGCCGCCTGCCGCGATACTCGTGCCAAGACAGCCTCCGTGCTCGGACTGGAGAACGTCTGACGCCGACGCTCAATTGTGATGCTGTGACGTCACTTTCTGCAGCGTCATGGGCCGGACGTATCCGCCGATCAGCGTGCGGTGCCACCACGCCCGTTCGCGGCGCAGCTCGGTCAGTGTGGTGAAGCGGTACCGATAGAGCTGCGCGCGCACATAGCGT
>NZ_JBKQOI010000239.1:0-4822 GCF_052145595.1 Mycobacterium sp.
CTGGATTCCGAACATCACCAGTAAGTAGCCGTAGATGGCTATTTGGAAGACGATGAGCGCCCTCTTGCGCTTCTGCTCCTGTTGGTCCATGTCGAGTTGCTCCTTTCTATGACGTGCTCGAGGCGTCCAATGTGTTCGAGGCGGCCAGGCTGGCTGCCGCAACTTCGCGCAGACCGTCGGTGATCGCACCGTCACTGCTCAGCGGCGCGAGGATGCAGGCATCTGCAGCCGCCAGTTCGGTTGCGCCGGCGGCGATCAACTGCGCCGCAGTTACCAAAACCCGGGTGGACGGCGGCTCAAAGTGGAAGGCCTCGTCCGCGGTGCGGATGGCGATCGCGCATTGCACCATCCGCATAGCCGTCGCCATCCCAATGCCCGCCTCGGCGACGATCACCTCGGCCTCACGATCGGCGGCCAAATAATTCATCGGTAGCGTGACGAACCGCTGGCGAAAGGACGGTTTGAGTTCCTTGAGTGAGCTGCGGTACGCGGGGTTGTAGGAGCACACGAGCATGAATGTCTCGGGCGCCTGGACAACCTCGTTGGCCCGGTCGAGGTACAGGGCGCGGCGGTGATCGGTCAGCGAATGCAGGATCGCCAACGAGTCGTGGCGGGCCTCCACGACCTCATCGAGATAACAGATCGCGCCGGCTTTCACCGCTCTGGTGAGAGGTCCGTCGGTCCACACGACATCGCCACCGGTCACCATGAATCGGCCGACGAGATCCGAACTGGTGAGGTCGTCGTGGCAGCTGATGGTGACCACAGGCCTTCGCAACAGCACACCCATGTGCTCGACGAACCGGGTCTTGCCACACCCCGTCGGACCGGTGAGCATCACCGGGATCCGCCGCTGAAAGGCCAACTCGAACAGCTGAACTTCGTTGCCGTTCGCGAAATAGGTGTCGGTGGTCATCTCTCGCGTTTCTCCGGGGACTGGTTGTTTGTCATGCGGCGACAAGCTCACGATGCACGTCGGCGAGCACGCGTGGAAGCTCCTCGACTCGTCGGATGCGCTGAGACCGACGGGGCCCGAACACTTCTGGGAGCGGGTCGACCCGGGTCGGGCCGACGCCGACGTAGTACATACAGACGCCCGCGTCATTGGCCTCCTCGACCGCGTGCGCCGCATCGGCCCAGGCGTACCGGCCCTCGTAACCCTCATCGGACATCAGGCCGTCACCGATCACGATCAGCAGGCGCCGCTCGGACGGCTGCGCCAGAAGTCGGCTCGTCAAGTGGCGCAGCGGGGCGCCAAGCCGGGTGTAGCCGCCGGTCTGCAGCCCGAGGCGGCTTGGCGGTACGAACCGGGGATCCTCGAAGTCCTTCAGGCAGCCGACCTCGACTCGGTGTCGGGTGTTGCCGGTGAACACGAAGATGCCGTGGCGCTCGTGGGCATGGTTCATTGCGCGCGAAAGCGCGTCAGCACAAGCCAATTCCAGTCGGAAGATCCGCCCGCCGTGCACTCCCAACGACGAACTCCCGTCGAGCAGCAGCGCGGTGGTGACGTCGCGGCTGCCGGGCAGCAGTTCGCGGAAGATACGCGGTTGGCTCGCCTCGCCGGTCGCCATGTCGATGTAGTGCCTGACGTATTGTTCGACATCCAGATCCGAGCCGTCTTCGAGGCGATCCTTCATCGCGCGATGGGTGTGTTCTTCAAACCATTTCCGAAGGTCGGCGGAGATGGGCCCAGGCTGGCGAGTGCGGCTGGTTTGGGCCCGCTCGAGAACCGCGACGTGGTCTCGCATAAAACTCTTCGTCCACGCATTCCACTCGGGATACGGAATGCCGGGCCGCTGGTCCGGAGTGATGTCGAGGTCGTTGTCCTGGGGTCGGCTTGGCGGTGGCAGGTTGGGGTTACGCACTCCGCCGTCGCCACCCACGGGCACGGAGTACGCCCGCGGAAGCCGCTTCTGCGTTGTGGTCCACGGCAGCCTGCCAAAGCTGCGTCGCAACCTGTCCGACAATCCCTGCGGCATTGTGTAGGCCGACGGCAAACTGCCCAGCAGAGGATGAACGCCCAGCGGTTGCCCGGTGCCCGCCAGTGCAATCGCACGGTTGAGCATCTCCGCTGCGCCCATCTCGCCGGGTGCGATCTTCAGATCTGGCAGGACTCGCCGGATTTCGGTCAGCAGCCCGGGCCAGCTTGACGCGATCCATCCCAGAGCTACACCAGCCTCGATGAGCGTGAGCGCACCTAGTTCCCGGGCCGACAGCTTATGCAGCCGATACTCGACAATTCGATCCTTCGACGGCGAACACTGAAGTGCGACACCGCACGTCAAGGTTCTGCGGGTCCAGTCGTGGACCATCGGGGGATAGGGGACGTAGACGAAGTCGAGCGCTGAGCTCAAGCTGAAGCGGCGCCTGTCGCCGGTCACCAGGCGCACGCCCTCGCGACGCTGCTTGCTCAAGGCAACCGCCGTTAGGGCGCAGCTGCGCTCGATCGCTAGCGCATGCGCATCAGAGAGCTCAGCCATTACGCCTCAGAACGTGCCGAGGCTGGAGAACATCCAGTACCAGAACCAGATGATCAGGCCGGTGCCGCCCCAAGCGGCGACGTAGCGAAGGATCTCCCAGATCCAATCCATTTCCAGACCTCCTTGATGGATACTGCAGGCGCGATGGGGTCATCGGACCTCGAGACCGCGTACCGCAGATGCGACCAATTTGGCCAGCATTGTGTCGCGGGTGTCGGGGTTGTCCGTGGTGGTCAGCACTCCATAGATGCCGAGTAGGAAGAAC
The DNA here is from genome assembly GCF_052145595.1 of Mycobacterium sp. GTDB lineage: Bacteria > Actinomycetota > Actinomycetes > Mycobacteriales > Mycobacteriaceae > Mycobacterium. The sequence goes on from NZ_JBKQOI010000239.1 coordinate 2,746, forward strand.
GTCGCGCTGTAGAACGCGTCGACTTCCGGATGGACTTCACCGTCGCCGCGGGCCCTCTCGATCTCTCGGACCAGCAACACGATCACGGGATGGTCGGTCCATCCGTCAGCCTGTGGGCGCGACGGTGAGAAGTGAAGCGCCAGTAGCTCCTTGAAGAGACGTCGGCCGAGAAGTTGCTCTAACCCCAGCACAAGGCGGGTGACCTCGGCCAACGCGGTTTCCAGGTCGTGGTTCTCTGCTAGAAACCGGGCGAGTTCGGCGCCGACGCGTGCTTCTTCACGTCGCTCCAACTCGAGCAGCACGTGTTCTTTGGTTGGGAAATGAAAGTAGAAGGTGCCGTGCGCGACACCGGCAGCCGCAACGACCGCACCCACATCAGCTCCCGCCATGCCGGAACGCTTGAACTCAGCTATCGCCGCGCCCAGGATGCGCTGACGCGTCTGCAGCCGGCGCGTCTCGCGGGCGGAGTGCTTGACCTGCGGCGTCATCGTGTCCCCTTTGTAGCCCACTGGCTGACCTAAGTCAATGGCGAAGTCGGATCGGGCGACCGATGCTGTGCACGTTACCCCTGAGTATGCGCGGTAATTGAGTCACTCTTCAATGGGGAGGCGACTTCAGCCTCATATTAGTCAATGAGCACAGTCATTGACAATTCCATGACCGCACGGACCAAAAGGCAATTGCTCGAGTGGAAGCCGGCAACCCGGTGACTGCCGTCGCGCCGCCCCATCGGGTACGCATGATTCTGACTTGAGTCACTGATTAGAATCATTGACAGCTCCCTGCCGGCGGCCTACAAAGATACGAGCAGTGAGACGATCACCGGAAGAAGGACGGGACCATGCTTGAGGACCGAAAGATTCTGGTGACAGGGGCGACCGGGCAGATCGCCGGTCCGATCGCCGAGAACTTCGCCAAGGATAACGAGGTCTGGTGCGCCGCGCGGTTCAGCGATCCGGGACGCAAGGCGCAACTTGAGGCGTTAGGTATCAGAACCTGCTGGTGGGACATGGATTCGGGTGATACCTCCATGCTGCCGGACGACTTCACGCATGTGGTGCATTCGGCCTTGCACGTAAGTCCCGATTACGACGAGTCGATCACCAACAATGCAGAGGCATCGGCCCTGCTGATGCAGCACTGCAGAAAGGCCGAGGCGTTCCTTCATGTTTCGAGCTCCTGCGTGTACAAACGGCACGCGGACCATCCGCACCATGCCTACGCCGAGACGGATCCGCTCGGCGGTCTTGCCAGCTACGCGGAGGTGTACCCGGTCATCAAGATCACGTCCGAGGGGGCCGTCCGCGCGGCCGCGCGGATGCTCGAGCTGCCAACCACCATCGCCCGGATGAACGTCGGGTACAGCTGGACCGGCCACGGCGGGTTACCCGTCATGCAGTACAACACGTTCAAGGAAGGCAGACCGTGGCTTGCCCCGATCGGCTATAGCAACATGGGTTCGCCGATCGGAGGGGAGGACATCGGCAGACAGGCGCATCTGCTCCTCGAGGTCGCGTCCGTCCCGGCGACAATCGTGAATTGGGCTGGAAATGATCCCGTGTCGGACCGGCAGATGGGCGATTACGTCGCGGAACTTACTGGCGTTACGCCAAGCTTCATCGAGGGCGCTATCAGCTTCGACTCCTTCGTCTCCGACAACACCCGGCGTGAGCAGCTGATCGGTCAGTGCGCGGTGCACTGGAAGGACGGTGTTAAAGACACCTTCCAACGCCTCGGGGTCATATAGGCCAAGCAGCCGACGAGCGATGTGCGGTGCGTCAGTCGGAGAAGATTTCGCGATTGACCGTGTGCAGGTACGGGATCGCGAGAAACGGGGTGATGTAGAAGATGTCGTAGAGCCACCAGCCGATGACCGGGAACACGACACCGGCGTAGCGCACATCGGCGAACATCGTCATGTTGAACACATAGGTGCACCAGATCACCACGCCCATCCAGCAGGTGACGACCATCCACTGATGACCCCACCGCTTCATCTGTAAGAACCCAATCGCCGCGGCGATGCGCATCGTGAACACGGTGAGGATCAGTCCGACCTCCAACGCTTTTTCGCCGG
>NZ_JBKQOI010000240.1:0-23608 GCF_052145595.1 Mycobacterium sp.
GTGACCTCGGCGATGATGGGACCAATGAACACGATACCGATCCCCGCGGGGATGATGCTTGCGGTGGATTACCACATCAGGTCGCCGTGGCTGAAATAGGGCCCACCCGCCGGGTCGTATTGTGAGTAGCCCTCGTTGACGATGGGCGTCAGCATGTTGTTCAGCTCGTTGACAATCGGGGACGGGACACCGATCTGCTGCAGTGGCATCAGCAGAGGAAGGGTGGATGCGGGGATCATGTACGTGGTCGTGGTTCCCCCGAGCGAGTTCGTGACGGAGGAGACCTCCACCGCCTGAGACGGCGAGGCAAACTCGGTCGGTACGTGTAAGTAGGCGATGCCCGCCACCGCGTTCACGTCGGCGAGCAGGTGCCAGGGACGGTCGGGGGGATCACTCCAGCCCTCGTACTGGTTGTACACCACGGCCGTGTTGTATTGGCTCACCGGCGCATCGTGCACGGTGTATCCGAGGCCGGGGATGGTAAACCCGGCGGGCAGGTAGGTGTCGGCCAGGCCGCGCTGAGGGTTGGCGAACTCGACGAACGACACCAGGCTTGATGGTGGCGCGTTCGGAGCGGTAGCCAAATAAGCTTCCTCGGCGTCGATGACCATCGTGCCCTCCGACAGACCTGCCACGACCACCGGCTGCCCGGTGGCCACCGCGTTGAGGATGTCGGTGTTGAGCATCTGCTGACCGATCGCGATGGACTTGTTGGCGGTGGGTGCGGTGAGGCTGTTGATCAAGCCGGCGCCGGCTGGGTAGTTCACCACCTCTGGGCTGGTGCCGGCAAACCAGTTCTCACCAATCGCGGCATTCAGCGCCGCATACTGGGGGGCCGTCCCCCCTTCAAGCTCCTGAATGATCTTCGGGCTGTACAACGGCGAATTCATGGGGACGGTGATACGTGTCTCGCTGGATGAGACCGACCCGTGACCAGGCAAGCTTTGCGGCAAATGCTGCCACGGCACCAGTTGGCCCACCGCCGCCGAGGCCACCGCGTGATAACCGAGCATCGCGGCAACATCCTGGACCCACATCTGCTCGTACTCGGCCTCGATCGCCGCGATGGCCGAAGTGTTCTGTCCGAACAAGTTCGACTCCACCAGTGACACCAACTGCGCGCGGTTGGCCGCGACCGCCGCGGGATGCACCGTCGCGGCAAACGCCGCCTCGAACGCCTCGGCCGTCACCCGGGCCCGGGCGCCGGCTAGCTCAGCCTGAGTCGCCACCGCGCCCAGCCAGGCCACGTAGGCAGCCGCCGCCTCCCCCATCGCCGCTGCCGATGGACCCTGCCACGACCCACCCGACAAGCCCGACGCCACCGATCCGAACGAGGTCGCTGCTGACTGCAGCTCGGCGGCCAACCCATCCCAGGCGCTCGCCGCCGCCAACATCGGCCCCGAACCCATGCCAGAGAACATCCGCGACGAATTCACGTCCGGCGGCAACACCAGAAAATTCATCCGCATAATCCCATCGCGATTCGCAGATACCAGCCGGTCACGATAGTGATCCGAGGACCACGCACCGGTAACAGCATCTCACCGCGGTCAAATAGCTGCCCAACTATTCCCCATTTAGAGTCCCCATTTAGAGCAAATTCCGCCGCGACCCGCAATAAACATTCACAAATAGCTACCGCGGGCGGTAGCCGGGCGCTCCTCCTCGCGCGCGGTCACCGGATTTGCCACTTTGCCCGCGGGACGGCGCCAACGATGCGACGATGCCTCCGTGGATGACTGCGCCGCAGCCCAGGCCGTGGAGCTGATCCGCGCGTTGCGCGATCAACTGCACGAAATGACCCAACAGCTGGCGCGGCTTGAACGCCAAGGTGCCACCGCCAGGAACGGCCAACCATCGGCCATCCGGAGCGAAACGGCTGCGCTGCGCCGAGACATCAACGAGGCACAGATTCTCATCGGCCGGCTACAGCGCCGTTACCCGGACCGCGACGGACACGCCCAGCCGCGACGACTGCAGGACACCAAGCTCGCTAGGCGGGTCGTGCCAAGGTGAAGTGACGGCGCGGCCGCCCGCACTCGTTTGGGCCGCCCGGACCGGCCGAAAGTTATTGACGGACAGCGCTATTCGGCACCCCCCTCACGCAAGCCGGATCGTTGTGGGCGCTACCAGCCCGGCGGCCGCCCGCTGGGTTGAGTGCCAGCGCTCCCACGGGCATGCTTACCGGTATGCATCTGATCAGCGGAGTCCGGGACCCGGCGGCGAGTTTTCCCCTCGATACCGGAGTGGATGATGCCAAAGAGCGTCGCCAGGCCAACCGTGCGGTTGCCGTCAGTGCCGTCGGATTGGCGCTGACCGGGCTCATCGAATTGGCCATCGCGCTGGTGTCGGGGTCGGTAGCGCTGCTCGGCGATGCGCTGCACAACTTGTCGGATGTCTCGACGAGCGCCCTGGTTTTCGTCGGCTTTCGGGCATCCCGCAAAATCCCCACCGAGCGCTACCCCTACGGCTACGAACGCGCCGAAGACCTCGCCGGCATAGGTGTGGCTTTGGTGATATGGGGCAGCGCCGTGGTCGCCGGCTTTGAAAGCGTCAGCAAGCTGCTTCGACACGGTGCCACGGGTCACCTGGGCTGGGGCATCGCGGCGGCGGCCGTGGGCATCGCAGGCAATCAGCTTGTTGCCCGCTACAAGCTGGCAGTCGGCCGGCGGATTCGTTCGGCGACCATGGTTGCCGACGCCAAGCATTCCTGGCTGGATGCGTTGTCCTCGGCCGGGGCGATGCTGGGGCTGATCGGCGTGGCGCTCGGCTGGGGCTGGGCCGACGCGGTCGCCGGAATCGTCGTCACCGGATTCATCTGCCACGTCGGCTGGGAGGTAACCGCCGACATCGCTCACCGCCTACTTGACGGCGTCGACCCCGAGATCATCACGACGGCAGAAACCACCGCCGCCACGGTCCCCGGCGTCACACATGCGCACGCCCGGGCCCGTTGGACCGGCCGGACGCTACGCGTCGAGGTGGAAGGTTTCCTCGACCCCGATACTCCACTGGCAGCGGCCGACCAAATCGGTCGCAGCGTAGCTTCTGCGCTGGCGCCAAAAATCCCCGAGATGCACAACTTCACCTGGACCCCACGCGCCGCATCTTACTGAGGATCCGAATTTTCCTGTGCCGGAAACGATTCGACGACCTTGATCAACTCGTCGGCGGCTTCCCAATTCAGCAGGTGTCCTGCGCCAGGTACCGCGACGAGCCGCGCGCCGGGTATGCCCTCGGCGAGACGGCGCGAATGGCTCGGCGGCGTAGTGCGATCCGTGTCGCCGACCATGACCGCGGTCGGTACCGCAATCTCGCCGAGCCGTGGGTATCGATCTTCCTGCGAGAAGGCACGCACAATCGGTAGCAGCGGCCCGTGCTCGTCCAGGTGTCGGTCGAACAACTCGACGAACACCGAGACCATCGCCGGTGATGGTCGCGCCCCGCATTGCGCGGCACCGAACAGCGCCGCAACGGTCTTGTTACGTACCAGCCGTTGCAGGATGCCGTGTTGTAGCAGTGGGATCTGCAGTCGGTTGTGTGGTGCCCCATCCAGAATCCGGCCCGCCCAGGTGGCGAACAACACGAGCCCGCGCAGCCGCCGCGCCAGGTCGGGGTAATCGAGAACCGCGCGGATGGTGACGAATCCGCCCATCGAGTGTCCGATGAGCACGCCGTCGTGAACGTCGAAGTGTTGCAGGACGGCGGCGAGGTCAGCCGCCATGGGCCCAGATCCGATCCCGTCGGAGCCGAACGTGGAACGTCCGTGGCCGCGCTGATCGAAGGCAATGACGCGAAAACCCCTGGCTTGCAACTCGTCCCACACGAGGGTCCACTCGAGGATCCTCGCGGGGTAGCCGTGGACGAATATCACCGGCGGTCCCTGCCCGGCAACCAATGCGCGCAGCACCGTCCCATCCGGGCGGGTGATCAGCACCTCCTCGCCCTGCGGTTCGGCCATCAGCCGCTCGCGTGAAAACGGGTCCGGATTCTGTTGAATCCGCGTGACTGTCGCCCGCGCAGCGCCCCAGCCCAACCAACCCGTCGCGCCGAGCAGCGCCGCGCCCGCGGCCAGTCCCGTTCTCATCGAAAGCCGGACCGCCGGATCACGCAGGCAGTCCGCTCTTGATGGCCGCATCCTGCTTCCGACCGAGATCGAGGACGAAGTCCGGTGGCACCGGATCGTTCGGCGGGCTCTCGAACTCGAGGACGGCAAAGGCCTTGCCCTCGGTGAACATCACGATCGCTTTGGCCTTGGAGCCATCCGGCGACGGCCCGACGGCCATCTGCCCGCCGGTGCCCACATCGGCCTGCGTAGGCGTGGCCTTCACACTCAGCTCCTGAACACCCTTGGCGCTGGCATCGAGCGCCTGTGAAGCCGCGCCTGCGTCGGGGTAGACATAAATCGTGTCATCGATTTTGCGGGAGGCGCTCTGATTCGCGAAGACCCCTTCAACTCCCGCCGGGTTGGTAACCGGCAGCGTCTGCATCAGAGTGAAGGTGTCGCCCGGCACGATGATGTCGCTGGGCTTGATGAGCAAACCGCTGTAGTCGGAAGGCTGGCGGCGCCGCTACCCGATGTCGGTGTCGCGGACGGCGACGCCGCAGAAGTCGACGCAGCCGATGACGTTGACGACGACGGGCTCGACGAGTTTTTGCTTCCGCACCCGGTAACCGCCACCAAAACCATAAGGCTGCTCGCCGCCAGGCCGCCGGCCATGACCGATAGCTTCATCAGCATTGGCTCCTTGGGGGTGGTCGCAGTTGCCGGCGTCTCGCGCAACATAGCGGACCGCTGCTGCCCCCGCGTGAAATTCGGGTCAATTTCAAAACTTTGGCGCCCGTCAGCCGCGGCGGAATCGCTCGCGCAGTTGCGGATCGTTCTCCCACCACAATCCTGACGGCGCGGGACTTTGACTCTCGGCCTCTTCCACCGCGTCCAACTCGGCATCGACCTGGACCGCGTGTGCCTTCTCGTCGCGGGACAGGGCGCGCATCAGCACCAGCACAAACGGCCAGCCGATCACGTCTCCCAGGATCCACAAGACGCCGGCGCCGATCGTCTGATCGAGCCGCTGATCAGGGCCCCAGGATCGGTGCAAACCCCCGTAATAGGCCGCGCCGATCAATGAGCCCTGCCATATGACCAAACCCAGGACACCGTCGCCGAGGGCCTCGGCGACGGTGATCAGCAGCGACATCAGCTGCGGGTATTTGCGGGGAACGGGGTCGGCTTGCAGTCGGGCGTAGAAATACCCAAAACCAATCGCCACCAATAAGATTCGGGTGGGCGCGCCAATCCATTCGTTCTCGAGGGCTGCGGTGTACCAGGGCGTCAGGTAGAGCAGCCATGGCGCGCCGAGCATCGCCAGCGACGTGGTCAACGGGTGTGCGAGCACCCGGGCGAACGGCGTCGCCAACAAACGATCGATGCGGTCACGCCCCGCTGGTCCCAGCGCACCGCGCACAACGGAGACCGGCTTGCCCAGCGCGATGAAGAACGGCACGACGTAGAGCAGCAGCAACACCTGCAGCGCACGCACCCAGAACAGCGCGTAAGCGTAGGCGCCGATCACGCTCATCATGGCCACCGCCCACACCACCAGGCCAACCGCAACGCACCAGGCCTGCGCGGACGCGACCGATCGATCGGCGTTTCGGCCGTGCAGGTAGCACCACGCGTAGGCGCCGGCCACCAACGCGATTGCCGTCGCAGAGGTCAGGTCCAGATGCCAGGTCTGCACCAAAGCGGCCCATGTCAGCGGCCCCGGATCGACGCGCATGAGCACTAGCGTATTGCCGTCCGCCGGCCCGGCGAGCCGCTAGGAACCGCTGTCGGCCTTCCCACCGCTGGCCGACAGCGCCTTCGGGCAGTACACGTTGGCCGCAATCGCCGTGAACCTGGCCGCGTTGTCCCCGTGGAGCCCGGAATTCTGGGCTTGCACCGTCTTGACGACATCCACCATCTGCGTGCCCTGACCGACCGCTTGGCACACCCACTTGCCCGCCGCTATGACCCGGCCCGGGTCGGGATAAGTGATGCCGGCCGCGTGGAGTGAGGCGAGGAATGCGTCATCGTTGCTGTCCGCGGACGCGGGCGCAGCCACGCCGATCATGGCGGCAAGGCTGGTCAGCATCAGCAGGGGCTTCATGGCTCACTGATCGTCCCAGAGCGGCGACGAGCCCGCATCTCGCCTACGGCAAGAGTTGTGCACCCGACGCTGCCCAAGACGGCTGACCAGCCGCGTTCCAACCCTCCCCTTCGCATTACCCCGTGTGCGATCATGCGAAGGTCCCCTGCAAGGGAGCCTAGGAGGCAAAGACGTGGCGAAGATGCACCGCTGGCCGATCGTCCTGTCCACCGTCCTCGTCGCGGCTGCCAGCGTCACCGGTGTCGCCGCTCCCCTAGCACGAGCCGGCGACGCGCCGATCGGCCACATCGGTGACACCCTGCGGGTGGACACCGGCAAATACATCGCCGACGTCACCGTCAGCAGCGTGGCCCCGTGCGACCCGCCGCCGGGATTCGGCTACACGCGCGAGGGCGTTCCGGTCAAAAGTTTTCCAGGCAGCACGGTTGACCGGGCCGACGTGACGATCCGCGCGATCCGGGTGCCCAATCCATTCATCATGGCGACCAACTTCAGCTTCGACGGGGTGACCCCGTTCGCCGACGCCTACAAGCCGCGGCCATCCGATGCACCCGACGCGCTGGACAACGTGCTCGTGAATGCGCCGAACGGAGCGATCGTCCGCGGCGGAGTGTATTGGGATGCCTACCGCGATCCCGTCTCCAATGTCGTCCTGCTGGACAGGCAGACGGGCCAGCACCTCGCGCAGTGGAACCTTTGAGAACCCAGTCGCTGGCGATACGCGTCGTCACGACTGGTTCGGTCGACACCGAAGCGCTGGCGGCCATTGCCGCGCGCACCTTCCCGTTGGCGTGTCCGCCCTCGACGGCTCCGGAGAACATCGCGTCGTTCATCGACACCAACCTGTCGGCCGAGCGCTTCGCGCAGTATCTGGCCGATCCGGGGCGCGCGATCATCACCGCCCAGCAAGACGGCCGAATTATCGGTTACGCCATGCTGGTTCGCGGGGTCCCCGAGGACAGCGACGTAGCGCGAGCCGTTAAAAGTCGCCCGGCCGCTGAGTTGTCAAAGATGTATCTGCTGCCCCACTACCACGGCGCCGGGGCGGCGACGGCGCTGATGGAACTCACCCTGGCTACCGCCGAACAATGGGGTGTGCGATGCGTGTGGCTGGGCGTCAACCAGGCAAACCAACGCGCACAACGCTTTTACGCCAAGAGCGGCTTTACGGTCAACGGCACCAGGACGTTTCGAGTCGGCGCCCGCCGCGAGGACGACTTCGTCATGCTCCGCGAGGTCCGGTAAGCCCGGCGGTCAGCGCCACCAGCCGTGAAGTGGCCCGCAGGTACTTCTTTCGATACCCACCGGCCAGCATCTCCTCGCTGAAGATGCTGTCCAGCTTCGCCCCGGAGGCCACCACCGGGATGCCGGCGTCATAGAGCCGGTCGGTCAGCGACACCAGCCGCAACGCGACGTTCTGATCGTCGATGCGGTGCACGCCGGTCAAGAACACGGCGGTCACGCCCTCGATCAGCGTCAAATACCGCGACGGGTGCATGGTGGCCAGGTGCGCGCACAGCGCGTCGAAATCGTCAAGGGTCGCGCCGTCGACCTCCGCAGCTCGTGCCGCCACCTCCCCGTCCGGCAGCGGCGGCGGCGCCGGTGGCAGGCCGCGGTGCCGGTAGTCGGGTCCTTCGATCCGCACGGTGGTGAAAATGCTTGCCAGCGTGTGGATCTCGCGTAGAAAGTCCCGGGCGGCGAAGCGTCCCTCGCCGAGTTGCTCGGGCAGCGTGTTGGAGGTGGCGGCCACCGACACACCCCGCTCGACCAACGATGAGAGCATCCGCGAGATCAGGGTGGTATTGCCGGGATCGTCGAGTTCGAACTCGACGATGCACACCGCCGTGTAATCGGCCAGCATATCGATGCACTCGACGAAGCCGAACACCCCGGCAAGCTGGGTGAGCTCCCCAAATGTGGCGAACGCCTTGGGCGTTGGGGCCTGCGACGCCCGATCTGGCCCCGAGCCGGGCAACCGGTAATAGGCGGAGGCGAGCAGGTGGGTCTTGCCCACGCCGAAGCCGCCGTCCAAATACAGCCCGACGCCGGGCAACACCGCCCGTTTGCCGAACAGTTTGCGGCGGCCCGCCCGGCGCTCCACGGCCTGCCGGCAGAAGTCCTGACACGCCACGACGGCAGCTGCCTGGGTGGGTTGCGCCGGATCGGGACGATACGTCGCGAAGCTCACGTCGGCGAACGTTGGCGGCGGCCGCAATTGAGCGATCAACCGCTCCGGCGACACGGTCGGATGCCGATCCACGAGGCGAGCCACTGGGCCGGAAGGGGACCCGTGCATGCACGAACTGTAGCGGCGTGCTGCAATCGAGCTCATGCCCCTCTCTGACGCCGGCGGGGCCGCCGGGACCCCGGAGACGTCGCTGACGCTGCTCGGGTCGCTACGCGAACTGGACGACGCCGAACTCTCCCAGCTCTACGACTATCCGAAACGGGACGGGACCTGGGTGCGGGCGAATTTCATCACCAGTGTGGACGGCGGCGCCACCGCGGACGGCAAGAGCGGTGGAATGGCGGGGCCCGGCGACCGATTGATTTTCAACTTGCTGCGCGAACTTGCTGACGTCATCGTGGTCGGCGCGGGCACGGTGCGGACCGAGGGTTATTCCGGCGCGCAGCTGAGCGTCGCCCAGCGCCAGCGGCGGCAGGCCCGCGGGCAAAACGAGGTCCCGCGACTGGGAATTGTCACCAAGTCGGGTCGCCTGGATCGCGACATGCCGGTGTTCACCCGGACCGAGGTGCCACCTCTGGTGCTCACCTGCACGGCCGCAGCGGATGAGACGCGCCGTCTGCTCGCCGACCTTTGCGAGGTGGTCGACTGCTCCGGCAGCGATCCCGGCGCGGTCGACGAGGCCGCCATGCTGGCGATCCTCGGGGCTCGCGGAATGCGCCGAATCCTCACCGAAGGCGGCCCGACGCTGCTCGGCGCGTTGATCCAGCGCGACATGCTCGACGAGCTGTGTCTGACGATCGCGCCGATTCTCGTCGGCGGCCTGGCCCGACGCATCGCCTCGGGTCCGGGCCAGCTGGTGACCAGGATGCGCTGTAGCCACATCCTGACCGACGATGCCGGCTACCTGTACACCCGCTACGTGAAGGCCTGATCTCACCGCAAACTGGCTACTGTGGTCGGCATGAGTCGGCAGATCACGTCAGCCACCGTGCTGCTCGCGGTGACCACAGTGCTGGCCGGCTGCGTTCCGGGCCTGGCCGCAGATCCGCGCTTTGCCACCAATTCGGGGGCCCGGCCGCAAGGCGTGGCCCCCACGAAGCCTCCTGCGAGCGGTCCGCCACCGATCGCGGCACCCAAGAACGACTTGTCCTGGCATGACTGCACGTCGCGGGTGTTTGGGGACGCCGGGGTCGCGGCGGCGCCCGGCGTCCAGCTGGATTGCGCGAACTACGACGCCGACCTCGACCCGGTCAACGGCGGATCCGGGACCGTGAGCATCGGTGTGGTGCGCGCGCGCTCGAATCAGACCCCGCACGATGCGGGCCCCCTTGTCTTCACCACCGGATCCGACTTGCCGTCCTCGACTCAGTTGCCGGTCTGGCTATCCCGGGCGGGCACCGACGTGCTGCAAACCCACCCCATCGTCGCCGTCGACCGCCGGGGCATAGGCATGTCGAGCCCGATCGACTGCCGGGGTCACGCCGAACGTCAGGAGATGCGCGAGCAGTCGCAATTCCAAACCGGCGATGACCCGGTCGCCAACCTTTCGGACGTCGCGAACACCGCCACCGGCAGCTGCACCGACGCCCTCGCGCCGGCCGGTGGCTCCGCCTACGACAATTCACACGCCGCTTCCGACATCGAGCGACTGCGCCACCTCTGGGACGTGCCCGCAGTCGCGCTGGTCGGGATCGGCAACGGCGCCCAGGTAGCGCTGACCTACGCGGCGTCACGGCCTGACAAGGTCGCCCGAGTGATCCTCGACTCGCCGATTGCGTTGGGGGTCAACGCCGAAGCGGCCGCCGAGCAACGGGTCAAGGGCCAGCAGGCCGCGCTCGACGCCTTCGCCGGCCAGTGCATCGCGGTGAACTGCGCGCTGGGCCCCGATCCGAAGGGGGCGGTCAGTGCGCTGCTGGCCGACGCCCGCGCCGGCAAGGGACCCGGCGGCGCGTCGGTAGCCGCGGTCGCCAATGCCATCACCGTCGCCCTGGGCTTCCCCTCGGGCGGCCGCGTCAACGCCACCACCGGCCTGGCCGCCGCGCTGGCGGCCGCCCGCTCCGGAGACACCAACCAGCTGAACAACCTCATTGATCACGCCAACGCCACCGACGACTCGGACGGCCAGTTCGTCAACTCCTGCAGCGACGCGATCAACCGCCCCACGCCGGACCGGGTGCGCGAACTCGTGGTGGCGTGGGCGAAGCTCTATCCCCAATTCGGCACCGTCGCCGCGCTCAACTTGGTCAAATGCGTGCACTGGCCCACCGGATCGCCGCCGGCGCCGCCGAAGGATCTCAAGGTCGACGTCCTGGTCTTGGGTGGGCAGAACGACCCGATCGTGGGCACCGAAGGTGTCGCCGCGACAGCAGCCACCATCATCAACGCCAACGCGGCCAGCAAGCGGGTGATGTGGCAGGGCATCGGTCACGGCGCCAGTATCTATTCGCCCTGCGCGGTTCCCCCGCTGATCGGCTACCTCAACAGCGGCAAGCTACCGGGAACCGACACGTATTGTCCCGCCTGAGGCTTCGGGGTCCGCGCCGGTGTACGGTGCGCTGGTGACGGACGCTGAATCGACCCGAACCGGCTTGCGCGATCGGGTGCTGACCGCTTTTCGTCCTCGCACCAGCGCACCGAGTGCGGCGGCAATTCTGCGGTCGGTGTTGTGGCCGCTGGCCATTCTCTCGGTGCTGCACCGCAGCATCGTACTCACCGCCAACGGCAACATCACCGACGATTTCAAACCGGTGTACCGCGCGGTGCTGAACTTCCGGCACGGCTGGGACATCTACAACGAACACTTCGACTACGTCGACCCGCACTACCTCTACCCACCCGGCGGCACGCTGCTGATGGCGCCGTTCGGCTACCTGTCCTTTACGCCGTCACGCTATTTGTTCATCCTGATCAACACCGCGGCCATCCTGATCGCGTGGTACCTCTTGCTGCGGTTGTTCAACTACACACTGTCATCGGTGGCCGCGCCCGCCCTGCTGCTGGCCATGTTCTGCACCGAGACGGTGACCAGCACGCTGGTGTTCACCAACATCAACGGGTGCGTCCTGCTGCTGGAGATGCTGTTCTTGCGCTGGCTGCTGGACGGCAAGGTCGGCCATCAATGGTGGGCCGGCCTCGCTATCGGCGTGACGCTTTCGCTCAAACCTCTGCTCGGGCCGCTGCTGTTGCTGCCCCTGCTGAACCGTCAGTGGCGGGCACTGGTGACCGCTTTGCTGGTCCCCGTGGTCACCAATCTGGCCGCGCTGCCGCTGGTCAGCGACCCGATGGACTTCTTCACCCGCACGCTGCCCTACATCCTGGGCACCCGGGACTACTTCAACAGCTCGATCGAGGGCAACGGCGTGTACTTTGGCCTGCCCACCTGGCTGATCGTGTTCCTGCGGATCCTCTTCACGGTGCTCGCGATCGCCAGCCTGTGGCTGCTGTACCGCTACTACCGCACCCGCGACCCGCTGTTCTGGTTCACCAACTCGGCGGGCGTGCTGCTGCTGTGGTCGTGGCTGGCGCTCTCGCTGGCCCAGGGCTACTACTCGATGATGCTGTTCCCGTTCCTGATGACGGTGGTGCTGCCTAACTCGCTGATCCGCAACTGGCCGGCGTGGCTGGGGATCTACGGCTTCACGACGCTGGACAACTGGCTGCTATTCCACTTTATGAGGTATGGCCGCGCGCTGCAGTATCTGAAGATCACCTACGGCTGGTCTCTGCTGCTGATCGTGGTGTTCACCGTGCTCTACTTCCGTTATCTGGACGCCAAAGCCGAGCAGCGGCTGGATGGAGGCTTGGATCCGGCGTGGCTGACGGCCGAGCGGGAGCGCGCTAGCGTGGACGCATAGGCGCCAGCGACGATGCAGAGCGAAGCGATGAGGAGGAGTGGCGCAAATTGACTAATCCGAACGTGCAACTGACCGACGACGAGTGGCGGCAGAAGCTCACGCCAGAAGAGTTTCACGTGCTGCGTCGCGCCGGCACGGAGCAGCCGTTCACCGGTGAATACACCGACGCCAAAACCGAGGGCGTCTACCAATGCCGAGCCTGCGGCGCTGAATTGTTCCGCAGCACGGAGAAATTCGAGTCGCACTGCGGCTGGCCGTCGTTTTTCGACCCGGCGAACTCCGACGCGGTGATCCTGCGTCCCGACCATTCGCTGGGCGCCACGCGGACCGAGGTGTTATGCGCCAACTGCCACAGCCACCTGGGCCATGTGTTCGCCGGTGAGGGCTATCCGACGCCGACGGATCAGCGCTACTGCATCAACTCGATTTCGTTGCGCCTGGTTCCGACGGGCTAGCCCCGCTACCCACCTAGCGGCCGAGCGTCGACTTGTCGCGGGGATTTCGGCCAGATTGGCCCAACAAGTCGACGTTCGGCGAAGACGTCAGTCCACCCGCGTGGCGTGGACTTCCCAGAACGGGGCGTGTACCCGGCCGTTGACCAGCCACGGCTCCATCGCCCGGAACCGTTCCAGCAGCGTCTGCACCTGCTCGGCCATATCGGGATTTCGCGCGGCCATCATCTCGATCGTCTGAAGGCTCATGTTGACCTGGTAGGTGGTCGTACCCAGGTAGGTGATCTGCCAGCCGCCGACCGGAAGCACGTCATGAAAGTCGCTCTCCGACAACGACCGCATCATTTTGAAGCCGTTGACGTCGTGCTCGCCGAACTCGAACATGTGGAGCCGAGCTCCGGGCTTGGTGGCCCGGTGCAGCGCCTGGATATAGGACTTCTGCAGGTCGGGATCGGTGCTGAAGGTGTGGTAGAACGCGCAGTCGACGACGGTGTCGAACCGGTTGTCCAGCCCCTCCAGCTTCGTGGCGTCGGCCAGTTCGAAGTTCACCGACACCCCGGCCTTCTGCGCGTTCTCCCGGGCCCGCTCCAGCGCGCCCGCCGACCCGTCGATGCCGGTTGCCCTGTAGCCCTTGGAGGCGTAGTAGATGGCGTGGTGACCCGGGCCGGTGCCCGGGTCGAGCACCTCGCCTCTGATCGCGCCCAGTGCGACCAGTTGCTTGACCACCGGCTGCGGACCGCCGATGTCCCACGGGGTGGCGGCAGGCAATCCGTGCGACGTCCGCTCGTCGCGATACATCTCCTCGAAGCGGGTGGGATCGGTCGGGTCGGGTTCGGTCATGGCAGGGCGTTCACCAACTGCTCGACCGGCACCCGCGGCCCGGTGAAGAACGGCGTCTCCGCACGGGTATGCCGGCGGGCGTCGGTGGCCCGCAGGTCACGCATCAGGTCGACGATGCGGTCCAGCTCAGGTGCCTCGAAGGCCAGGATCCATTCGTAGTCGCCGAGCGCGAACGCCGGCACCGTGTTGGCGCGGACGTCCTTGTACCCGCGGGCGGCCATGCCGTGCTCGGCGAGCATGCGGCGGCGTTCCTCGTCGGGCAGCAGGTACCACTCGTAGGACCGCACAAACGGATACACGCAGACGTAGGCCCCGGCCTCCTCCCCGGCCAGAAACGCCGGGATATGGCTCTTGTTGAACTCGGCCGGCCGGTGCAGCCCCACGCTGCTCCACACCGGCGAGCAGGCCCGTCCCAGCGTGGTGGTGCGCCGGAAGTCGGCGTAGGTCGCTTGGAGCGCTTCGACCCGTTCGGCGTGGGTCCAGATCATGAAGTCGGCGTCGGCCCGCAGTCCAGCCACGTCGTAGAGGCCGCGCACCACCACACCACGC
This sequence comes from Mycobacterium sp., assembly GCF_052145595.1. GTDB lineage: Bacteria > Actinomycetota > Actinomycetes > Mycobacteriales > Mycobacteriaceae > Mycobacterium. Next base: position 14,036 of record NZ_JBKQOI010000240.1, read on the forward strand.
TCCTCCTGCTGCTTGAAAAAGGTCGACGCGTCATCGATTACGGCGTCGCGCTCCGCTCCAAGCTCGCCGGGCCGCACCGAAAACACCGAAAACATCAGGTAGCGAAGCGTCGCGTTCAGGGCGTCATAGTCGAGTTTGGCCATGGCACCTATCGTGCCACTTCCGCGTCCAAGCCCTCGACGGCCCTGATGACACGCTCGGCCGCCCGGCCGGCCGCCCCGACACACGCCGGCACGCCGATGCCGTCGAGATAGCTGCCTGCCACGGCAAGCGTCGGCGGCAGGCCGGCGCGCAGATCGGCGATCACATCCGCGTGGCCGGGGCCGTACTGCGGCATCGCATCGATCCAGCGCTGAACATAGACATCGATCGGTTCGACGGCCAGCCCGAACACGGCGGCCAGGTCACCCACCGCCCAGGCCAGCAGCTCGTCGTCGGGGGTGCTGGCCGTAACGTCGTCGCCGAAGCGCCCGAACGAGAACCGCAGCAGCTGCGCGTCACCGCGCGAACCCCACTTGCGTGACGACAGCGTGATCGCCTTGGCGCGCAACGGCTCACCGCTGGCCACCAGCACACCGGAACACTGAGGGAACGGGGTATCGACGGACACGGCGAGCGCGACCACCGCCGACGACGCACTGACGATCCGGCTCGCGGCCGCGGCCGTTGGCGGAGCAATCTCCCGAACCAGCTGCGCCAGCCGCCAGGCCGGAACGGCCAGGATCACCGCATCCGCGTGCCAGCGGGCGCCGGTGTCATCGAGCAGCTCCCAGCCGGGTTTGGCGGCCTCGAGCCGTTGCACCGCGGCACGGATCCAACGAAGCCCGCTGCGCCGGACAAGCTCGTCGATGAGCACCTGATAGCCGCCGTCGAGCGCTCCGAACACCGGCGCGCCGGTGGCCGGCGGCAAAACCTGCCTGACCGCGTCGGTCAGGCTGGTGGCGCCGCGATCGAGGGCCGCCAGCAAGGTGGGGGCGGCCGCCCGCAGACCGATCGTCGCCGCCGAACCCGCATACACCCCGGTCAGGAGCGGATCCACCGACCGGGCCACCGTCTGCGCGCCGAACCGGTCGCCCACCAATTCGGCCACCGCGGGATCGCCGCCCGGCTGCCAGTCCAGCCGGCGGCCGGGTTCGGCGTCGATAAGCGCGACCGTCGCATCGTCGACCAATCCCGCCACCGAAGCCGCCGACGACGGGATCCCGACGAGCGTGCCCGCGGGCAGCGGGTGCAACTCCTGCCGGCTGTAGATCAGTGGCCGGGCACCGGTGGTGGCCAGTTGACGTCCGGACAGGCCCAGCTCGGCCAGCAGCGCCGGCATCTCGGGCCGGCGAAGCACGAAAGCCTCGGCACCCACGTCCATCGGCCGTCCGCCGACCAGCTCGGTCCGCAATATGCCGCCAAGCTTCTCGCCCGGATCGAACAGCGTGATGGTCGCGTCGTCGCCGATGGCCGCGCGTAGCCGGTACGCGGCCGTCAGCCCCGAAATCCCCCCGCCCACGACACAATACGTGCGAGCGGTCATAGCGAGTGGACCAGCGACACCAGCTCGGTCAGCACGCCGGGATCGGTTTCCGGCAGCACCCCGTGGCCGAGGTTGAAGACGTGGCCGGCCGCGCCCGCGTCAACGGCGCGGCGTCCGTCGTCGACCACGGCCCGCGCGGCACGTTCCACCGCCGGCCAGCCCGCCAGCAGCACGACCGGATCCAGGTTGCCCTGCAGCGCCGTGCCGGCTTCGACGCGGGTGGCGGCGTCGGTCAAAGCGGTTCGCCAATCCACGCCGACGACGGTTTGACGCCCGGGCTTCAGTGCTTCTGACATCGCGCCGAGCAACTCGGCGGTCCCGACCCCGAAGTGCGTCATGGGCACGCCATATTCGGCGAGGCTGGCGAATACCCGCGAGCTGTACGGCAGTACGTACTGGCGGTAGTCGGCCAGCGACAGCGTTCCCGCCCACGAATCGAACACCTGGATGGCGTCTACCCCGGCGTCGATTTGACCGCGCAGGAATGCGACGGTGAGATCGGTCAGCTTCGACATCAGCGCGTGCCAGCTCGCTGGTTCGGCCAGCATCATCGCCTTGGTGCGGGCGTGGTTACGGCTGGGGCCGCCTTCGACCAGGTAGGACGCCAGCGTGAACGGCGCACCGGCGAAACCGATCAGCGGAACCTCGCCCAGCGCGCCAACCAGCAGCGAAACCGCTTCGCATACCGGCTGAATCGCTTGTGGATCAAGGGTTTTCATGGCGTCGATGTCGGCTTCGGTGCGAACCGGGTGCGCCATCACCGGCCCGACGTCTGCGACGATGTCCAAGTCGACGCCCGCGGCACGCAACGGCACCACGATGTCTGAGAACAAGATCGCCGCGTCGACGCCGTGGCGACGTATCGGCTGCAGGGTGATCTCACAGACCACCTCGGGCTCGAGGCAGGCCGCCAGCATGCTGTGCCGTTCGCGCAGCGCCCGGTATTCGGGCAGCGAACGACCGGCTTGGCGCATGAACCACACCGGCACCCGGCTGGGTTTGCGTCCGGTCACAGCGGCCAGATACGGCGACTCGGGAAGCTCGCGGCGAGTACGCGGGTGAGTGTTCATTGGCCTCAATGCTGCCATGGTGCCGGGCGCGACCCGATTGCCCGCCCGGTGCGCCCAACGCCGCTGCGTAATATCAACCCGGTGTCAGTAGCGCCGAGCTCAGTCGATTACGACGAATTCCCCAGCCTCCGCTTCGAACCGGGCGATAACGGCATTCTCACGCTGGTTCTCGACGCCCCCGGGCTGAATTCGGTCGGGCCACAAATGCACCGCGACCTGGCCGACATCTGGCCGGTGATCGATCGCGATCCCGCCGTGCGCGTCGTTCTGGTCCGCGGTGAGGGCAAAGCGTTTTCCTCCGGCGGCAGCTTCGACCTGATCGAAGAAACCATCGGTGATTACGAGGGCCGGATCCGCATCATGCGCGAGGCGCGGGACCTGGTGCTCAACATGATCAACTTCGACAAGCCCGTCGTGTCGGCGATCCGGGGACCGGCCGTCGGCGCGGGTCTGGTGGTGGCGTTGCTCGCCGACATCTCGGTGGCGGGCCGAACGGCGAAACTCATCGATGGGCACACCAGGCTCGGGGTCGCCGCGGGTGACCACGCCGCGATCTGCTGGCCGCTGCTGGTCGGCATGGCCAAGGCCAAGTACTACCTGCTGACCTGTGAGACGTTGCTCGGCGAGGAAGCCGAGCGCATCGGCCTGGTTTCCACCTGCGTCGACGACGACGACGTGCTGCCCACCGCGACCCGCCTCGCCGAGAATCTGGCCCAGGGCGCGCAGAACGCGATCCGCTGGACCAAGCACAGCCTGAACTACTGGTACCGCATGTTCGGGCCCACCTTCGAAACATCGCTCGGCCTGGAATTCCTCAGCTTCAGCGGCCCCGACGTCCAGGAAGGCCTCGCCGCGCACCGCGAGAAACGCCCGGCGCGTTTTACCGGCGGAACTGCCACCTGAACAGGCCGAATAGTCGTGACAAGGTCAGGTAACGGCTTGGTCGCGACGGGTGCGTGGCTCGGCGCGCCTGTCGCGGCGTGTCGGCCGAGGGGTCTACCGTCGAACGCTGTGACCTGCATTGGCGACGATGCAGAGCGCAGCGATGAGGAGGAGCGGCGCCATTGACCTCAGCTGAACCGGGCCCATTCCGGGAGGCCGTAGCGGCGATGAACGCGGTGACCGTGCGGCCGGAGATCGAGCTGGGCCCGATCCGACCGCCGCAGCGCCTGGCGCCCTACAGCTACGCGCTGGGAGCCGAGGTCAAGCACCCCGACCTCGAGATCGTCCCGGAGCGATCCGAGGGTGACGCGTTCGGTCGGCTGATCTTGTTGTACGACCCGGACGGCGCCGAAGCCTGGGATGGAACCATCCGCCTGGTCGCTTACATCCAGGCCGACCTGGACCCCAGTGAGGCCGTCGACCCGCTGCTGCCGGAGGTGGCCTGGAGCTGGCTGGTCGATGCGTTGGAGGCCCGCACCGAGCACGCCACCGCGCTGGGCGGCACTGTCACCGCCACCACATCGGTGCGCTACGGCGACATCTCCGGACCGCCACGCGCCCACCAGCTGGAGCTGCGGGCATCGTGGACGGCTACCACCCCGCAAGTCGGGGTCCATGTCGAGGCGTTCTGCGACGTGCTTGAGCACGCCGCGGGCCTACCGCCGGCCGGGGTCACCGACCTGGGCTCGCGATCACGCGCCTGACATGTGCGAACCGTCGGCCCATGGGCCCGGCAGCACCGCGCCCGGGAGCACCGAACCCGAAACCACCCCACTGCTCCACCCGGCCGACGGGGTTCCCGACGTCGCCGTGACCGTCCGTGAGATCGAGGCGGCCGCACGGCTCCTGGACCGTGGGCGCGGACCTTTCGCGGTGGACGCCGAGCGAGCGTCGGGGTTCCGCTACTCCAACCGGGCCTATCTGATTCAGATCCGGCGGGCAGACGCCGGCACGGTCCTCATCGACCCGGTCAGCCACGGCGGTGACCCGATTGCCGCGATGGGGCCCGTCGCCGAGGTGCTCAACACGGACGAATGGATTCTGCACTCCGCCGATCAGGACCTGCCCTGTCTGGCCGAAGTCGGCATGCGTCCGCCGGCGCTGTACGACACCGAGCTTGCCGGACGGCTGGCCGGGCTCGAGCGGGTGAACCTGGCGACCATGGTCGAGCGGATGCTGGGTTTCGGGTTGGCCAAGGGCCACGGCGCGGCCGATTGGTCCAAGCGCCCGCTGCCCGCCGAGTGGCTCAACTACGCGGCCCTGGACGTGGAGCTGCTCATCGAGCTGCGCGCGGCGATCTCGAATGTCCTCGCCGAGCAAGGTAAAACGGATTGGGCCGCCCAGGAATTCGACTATTTGCGCGCCGTGGGTTCGCGAGAGATTGCGCCGGCTGCGCGACGGGACCGCTGGCGACGAACGTCGGGGATCCATCGGGTGCGTGACCGGCGCGGCCTGGCCGAGGTTCGCGAGCTGTGGTTGGCGCGCGACCGGATCGCCCAGCGCCGCGACATCGCGCCTCGCCGCATCCTGCCGGATTCGGCCATCATCGACGCCGCCATCGCCGACCCCAAGACGCTCGAAGACCTTGTCGCGTTGCCGGTTTTCGGCGGGCGCAACCAACGTCGCAGCGCGGACGTCTGGTTGGCGGCGCTGGACGCGGCCCGGCAAAACCAAAATCCGCCGGACGAACTCGAGCCGCCGCCCGGGCCGCCCCCGCCGGCCCGGTGGAGCAAGCGGAAACCAGAGGCCGCCGCGCGGCTGGACGCGGCCCGGGCGGCGCTGGGGGAAGTGTCGCAGCGGGTGGGGGTTCCCACGGAAAACCTGATCTCACCCGACTTGGTACGACGGCTGTGCTGGGACTGGGAGGTCGCGCCAGACCCCCTCAGGGCTGTCGAAGAGTTCTTGCGCACCGGCGAGGCGCGGACATGGCAGCGAGAGCTCGTGGACCCCGTTCTGGCTCGGGCGGTGCAGCCCCCGGCTGACGCCGACAGCGTTGACCGTTAGTCGAGGTGCTCGCGGATGTCCGCTTCGGGAACGCAAGCGCCCAGCGCGGCAACCCATCCGGTGATCCGGCGGGCCACGTCCTGGTCGGTCAGCCCGAGATCGGCCAACACCTCACCCCGCGAGGCGTGATCGTAGAACTCCTGCGGCAGCCCGACGTCGCGGCAGGGAGTGTCGATCTCCGCACGCCGCAGCGCGGCTGACACCGCCGAACCAACCCCGCCGTTGACGCCGTTATCCTCGCATGTGACGAGCAATTTGTGCTGCGCCGCCAGTTCGAGAACACCGTCAGACACCGGCAGCACCCAACGCGGGTCGATCACCGTCACGCCGATCCCCTGGTTGTGCAGCCGCTTGGCCACCGCCAGCGCCATCGGCACAAACGCGCCGACCGCCACCAGCAGCACGTCGTGGTTCAACCCAGCGGCCGGCACCGCGAGCACATCGATACCCGAGACGCCCGACCCGCGCCGCTCGAAGGCCGGAACGTCTTCGCCCACATCACCTTTGGGGAACCGTATCGCCGTCGGACCGTCATCGATATCAAGCGCCTCACCGAGTTCCTCACGCAACCGGGCGGCGTCGCGGGGCGCGGCCACCCGGATGCCGGGCACGATGTTCAACATCGACAAGTCCCACATGCCGTTGTGGCTGGGGCCGTCCGAGCCGGTAACCCCGGCCCGATCGAGCACCAGGGTGACGGGCAACTTGTGCAGCGCCACATCCATCATGATCTGGTCGAAGGCCCGGTTGAGGAACGTCGAATAGATGGCCACCACCGGGTGCATGCCGCCCATCGCCAGGCCGGCGGCCGACGTAATCGCGTGTTGCTCGGCGATGCCGACGTCGAATAAGCGATCGGGAAATCGTTGCCCGAACGCCGTCAGCCCGGTGGGGCCGGGCATCGCCGCCGTGATGGCCACGATGTCGCGGCGCTTCTTGGCGTAGGCGATCAACGCGTCGGAGAAGGTCGCCGTCCAGCCCGGGCCCGCGATCTTGGTGGCCTGGCCGGTGACCGGGTCGATCGGGACCGTCGAGTGCATCTGCTCGGCCTCGTCGGCTTCGGCCGGGGCGTAACCCATGCCCTTGCGGGTAGCGACGTGCACGATCACCGGGCCACCGAAGCCGCGGGCATGGCGCAACGCGGCCTCCACCGCGCGTTCGTCGTGACCGTCGACCGGGCCGACGTACTTCAGGCCGAGGTCGGTGAACAGGAGCTGCGGCGCCAGTGAGTCCTTGACGCCGGCTTTGACGCTGTGCATGAAGTGGTAGGCGATCTCACCGATGAGGGGCACAGCGCGCACCAAGTCGCGGCCGCGCTCCAGTGCGTGCTCATAGGCCGGCTGCAGCCGCAGCGTCGCCAGGTGGTCGGCCACACCGCCGATCGTGGGCGCGTAGCTGCGGCCGTTGTCGTTGACCACGATGATCACCGGACGCCGGGAAGCGGCGATATTGTTCAGCGCCTCCCAGCACATGCCGCCGGTCAGCGCGCCGTCGCCAACCACCGCGACCACGTGCCGGTTGCGGTGTCCGGTCAACTCGAACGCTTTGGCCAGGCCGTCGGCGTAGGACAGCGCGGCGCTGGCGTGGCTGGACTCCACCCAGTCGTGTTCGCTCTCGGCGCGGGACGGATACCCCGACAGCCCGCCCTTTTTGCGCAAGCTTTCGAAGTCCTGGCAGCGTCCCGTCAACATCTTGTGGACGTAGGCCTGGTGACCGGTGTCGAAGATGATCGGGTCGTGCGGTGAGTCGAACACCCGGTGCAGAGCCAGCGTCAGCTCGACCACGCCCAGGTTGGGTCCCAGGTGCCCCCCGGTGGCAGCAACCTTGTGGATCAGGAACTCGCGGATCTCGGCGGCCAGATCGCGTAGTTGCTGTTGGGAAAGGTGCTGCAGATCAGCGGGCCCGCGGATCTGTTCCAGCATCCAGCCAGTCTACGCAGCGACCGTCAAATGACTACCTTCTTACGTGGCGCATCCGGCCCGGGGTGAGCTGGAGCACACCCCGACGTATTGTCTGAAGATATGCGCGCCGCGGAACTCACCGAGGACTTCCCGGTCGTCACCGTTGACTCCGATGCCCTCGACGCCGCCCGCCTGCTTGCCGAGCACCGCCTGCCCGGAATAGTCGTCACCGACAGATCCGGAACACCCTTCGCGGTGCTGCCGGCTTCGCAGGTCGTCCGGTTCATCGTGCCCCGATACGTGCAAGACGATCCCTCGCTGGCCGGTGTGCTGAATGAATCCATGGCCGACCGCGCCGCGGACAAGTTGGGCGGCAAAACGGTCGGTGACATGCTGCCGGACCACCTGACCAATGTGCCGTGGGCGCATGCGGACGACACGATCATCGAGGTGGCCGCGGTAATGGCGCGGCTGCGAAGCCCGCTGATCGCGGTGGTCAAAGATAAGACGTTGGTCGGCGTCATTACCGCATCGCGCCTATTGGCTGCGGCTTTGAAACACTGAGCAACACTGATACTCCAAAAGCCTTGACAACACAGGACAATCGATGAGCGTCGTCGCGGTCGCTGTGTTCGTCGTCGCCTACGCGTTGATCGCCAGCGATCGCATGCACAAGACATTGGTGGCGCTGGCGGGCGCGGCCATCATGGTCGCCTTGCCGGTGATCAACTCCGACGACGTCTTCTACTCCCGCGACACCGGAATCGATTGGGACGTCCTCTTTTTGCTGCTGGGCATGATGATCATCGTCAGCGTGCTACGGCAGACCGGTGTGTTCGAATACACCGCGATCTGGGCCGCCAAGCGCGCCCGCGGCTCCCCGCTGCGCATCATGATCCTGCTGGTGTTGGTCACCGCGTTCGCGTCGGCCTTGCTGGACAACGTCACCACCGTGTTGCTGATCGCTCCGGTCACGCTGCTGGTGTGCGACCGGTTGGCCATCGGCCCGGCATCGTTTCTGATGGCAGAAGCGTTCGCGTCGAACATCGGTGGCACGGCGACATTGATCGGCGATCCGCCCAGCATCATCATCGCCAGCCGGGCGGGCCTGAGCTTCAACGACTTTCTGATCCATCTGGCACCGATAGTGATCATCATCGTCGGCGTCTTCGTCGCGCTGTTACCGCGCCTGTTTCCGGGCGCATTCGCCGTCGACCCCGAGCGGGTCGCGGACGTCATGTCGCTGGAAGAGCGCGAGGCCATCCGCGATCCGCGGCTGCTCATCAAGTGCCTCGTTGTCCTGGTCGCCGTCCTCGCCGGGTTCGTCGCCCACAAGCCGCTGCACATGGAACCGTCCCTGGTGGCGCTCGTCGGCGCGGGCATTCTCATCGTGATTTCCGGGCTGGAGCAGTCCGATTATCTGTCCAGCGTCGAATGGGACACGCTGTTGTTCTTCGCCGGACTGTTCGTGATGGTCGGGGCTCTGGTCAAAACCGGTGTCGTCAACCAGCTCGCGCGGATGGCCACCGCGACGATTGGCGGGGACGCCTTGTTGGCGACGATGTTGATCCTCACGGCGTCGTTCGTGTTCAGCGGCCTGATCAACAACGTTCCGTATGCCGCGACGATGGCGCCGATCGTCGCCCAACTGGTCCCGGCGATGGGCCACACCAACCCGCAGGTGCTGTGGTGGGCCCTTGTCCTCGGCACCGACTTGGGCGGCAACCTCACCGCCGTCGGGGCCAGCGCCAACGTCGTCATCCTCGGAATCGCCCGACGAGCCGACAGCCCCATCTCCTTTTGGGAATTCACCCGCAAAGGCGCGGTCATCACGACGATCTCCGTTGGGCTGTCCGCGCTCTACCTGTGGCTGCGGTACTTCGTGCTCAGCTAGCTGTATTGACCTGCGTGCGTGAAGATTCGGAGGACAGATCCTCGGCGTCACGGCTCCGATGTCATCGTGGCGAGTAGGGGCCTCCGGTCAATCCGGTCGCGGCCCGCGCAACGCTGACCGGACTTCTTCATGGCGGCCTCGGTGGGCTCCGGTGTGCTTGCCTCGCTGATGCCGAACCATGCATGAAGCCGGGCCATCGGCTTGGGCGCCCACCAATTGGCGCGCCCCAGCACGTGC
>NZ_JBKQOI010000241.1:0-30237 GCF_052145595.1 Mycobacterium sp.
GGGGCTGGCCAATTACTTCGCCGCGGCCGCGGTGCTGCCCTACCGCCAGTTCCACGACGTCGCCGAGAATTTCCGCTACGACGTCGAGCGGTTGTCCTCCTTCTACTCGGTGAGCTACGAGACCATCGCCCACCGGCTGTCGACGTTGCAACGGCCGACGATGCGCGGCGTGCCGTTTTCGTTTGTCCGGGTGGACCGAGCCGGCAACATGTCAAAACGCCAGTCGGCCACCGGTTTTCATTTCTCCTCCAGCGGAGGCACCTGCCCGTTGTGGAACGTCTACGAAACGTTTGCCAACCCGGGCAAGATCCTGGTGCAGATCGCCCAGATGCCCGACGGGCGCAACTACATGTGGGTGGCCCGCACCGTGGAGCGCCGCGCCGCGCGGTATGGTCAGCCCGGTAAAACCTTCGCGATCGGGCTGGGCTGCGAGCTTCGCCACGCGCACCGGCTCGTCTACTCGGAAGGACTCGATTTGTCCGGGGACCCGAACATTGCAGCCACACCCATCGGCGCGGGCTGCCGTGTCTGCGAACGCGATAACTGCCCGCAGCGGGCGTTCCCGGCCCTGGGGCGCGCACTCGATCTCGACGAGCACCGCAGCACCGTGTCCCCGTACCTGGTGCAGCAAGCATGAGTGGCGCGGGTGACGGACAAGTCGGCCGCATCCCGTCGGGCCGGTTCCGCGAGCTGGGCCCGGTCAACTGGGTGATGGCCAAGTTGGCCGCGCGCCAGATGCGGGTGCCGGAGATGCATCTGTTCACCACTTTGGGACAGCGCCAGTTGCTGTTCTGGACCTGGTCCATGTACAGCGGACGACTGCTGCGGGGCCGACTGCCGGCGATCGACACCGAGTTGGTGATCCTGCGGGTGGCGCATTTGCGCGGTTGTGAATACGAGCTGCAGCACCATCGCCGGCTGGCGCGCAGTCAGGGGCTGGATGCCGACATGCAGGCCGCGATTTTCGCCTCGCCAGACGCCGCAGAAGGCCTGAGCTCCCGACAACGCGCGCTGCTGACGGCAACTGACGAGCTCGTCAGGGACCGCACGATCGCCGAACCCACCTGGCAGCGGCTGGCAGATTATCTGGATCGGCGTCAGCTGATCGAATTCTGTTTGCTCGCAACACAATACGATGGTCTGGCCGCGACGATGTCCGCACTCGCCATCCCGCTCGACAACCCACGCTAGCTACAGGTAGACGTCAGCCAGCACGGCCAACGTCAGCACCACGGGCAGTATCGGCACGGCGAACCCGAACGCCGACCAGAGATGTTTCCTGCGCCGCCGCTGCACCGAGCCCCACAGCACGGCACAGATTGCCAGCACAACCGACAGGAGCAACACCGTCGGGCCCCATCGGCCCACCGCCGCGTTGTCGTCGGCGATCGAAAAGGCCACCAACCACAGCACATAGCCCGTGGTGAGCCCGCCGATGGCCCCCACGACTGTGCCACTGGTGTCACTGGTCTTCATCGGCAAGCTCAGAAGTTGATCATGTGGCCGGTCAGGCCATGGAAGCACTCCTGCAGCGCCTCCGACATGGTCGGATGGGTGTGCACGTTGCGGGCCAGCTCGTTGGCGGTCAGATCCCACTTCTGGGCCAGCGTCAGCTCGGGCAGCAGCTCGGACACATCGTGGCCGATCAAGTGCCCGCCCAGCAGTTCCAAGTGCTTGGCATCGGCGACCATCTTGACGAAACCGCTGGGGTCGCCCACGCCATGCGCCTTGGCGTTCGCGCTGAACGGGAACTTGGCCACCACCACGTCGTAGCCCTCGTCACGGGCCTGCTGCTCGGTGAGCCCGAAGCTGGCGACGTTCGGCTGACAGAACGTCGCGCGTGGCAGCATGCGGTAGTCGCCGAGGGCCAAAGTCTCTGCGCCCGCAATGGTTTCGGCTGCAACGACACCCATGGCCTCCGCGACGTGGGCTAGCATCAGCAACCCGGTGACGTCGCCGATGGCGTAGATGTGCGGCACGTTGGTGCGCATGTAATCGGTAATGCCGATGGCCTTGCGGTCGGTCAGCGCGACCCCCGCCTTGTCCAATCCGTAGCCCTCGACGTTGGGCGCAAACCCGATGGCTTGCAACACCTTTTCGGCCTTGAGCTCCTCTGACTTACCGTCCTTGCTCACGGTCACCGTCACCACGGACCCGTCGTCGGCGATGGACTCGACCTTGGTCCCGGTGAGTACCTTGATGCCCAGCTTCTTGAACTGCTTCTCGATCTCCTTGGACACCTCGGCGTCCTCGTTGGGCAGCGCGCGCGGCAAGAACTCCACGATGGTCACGTCGACGCCGTAGTTCTTCAGCACGTAGCCGAACTCCATGCCGATCGCCCCGGCCCCGGCGATGATGATCGATTCCGGCAGCTCCCGGGACAGGATCTGTTCTTCGTAGGTGACCACGTTGGCCGACAGCGACGTTCCCGGAACCAGCCGGGTGCTGCTTCCGGTGGCGATGATGACGTTGTCGAACGTGACCGTTTCCGTGCCACCGTCATTGAGGTCGACCGACAACGTGTTGGCGTCGGTGAATCTGCCGTACCCGTGAATCTCGGTGATCTTGTTCTTCTTCATTAAAAAGTGCACGCCGGCGACGCGGCCCTCGGCCACTTTACGGCTGCGGTCGAAGGCGATGCCGTAATCGAAGGTCGCCTCGCCGCTGATGCCAAAAGTCTTGGCCTCTTTGGTGAATATATGAGCCAGCTCGGCGTTGCGCAGCAACGCCTTGGACGGAATGCAGCCGACGTTGAGGCAGACTCCGCCCCAGTACTTCGGTTCGATGACTGCGGTGTTCAGGCCCAGCTGTGCGGCACGAATAGCTGCGACATATCCGCCGGGACCGGCCCCGAGGACGACGACGTCATAGTGAGAAGTCACGAGCCCACACTAGTGGCCCCGCCTCGGGACGAAACCGTTAGTAGGGAATGACGCCGATCAGGCAGTGGCCCGTCCGCGCGCAGTAGTAATAGCCGTACAGGGGCGCCGCCGCGGCGACGGAGGCAAAGGGCGCCGACATCACCGCGAACGACAGCGCCGAGATCAGCGGCCTGCCGTGCACCATCGCCAGCATCACGCCGCCCACGGCGCACACCACGACATAGACCAGGACCACGAACACCACCGGCGTCTTGTCGCTCGAGTGGTACCACCAATAGAACAGCCCCAGCCCGACCTCGGCCACCGCCATCCACACGCCGAGGAGCACCAAGGCCAACTTCCACCATTTCAGGTAGAGGTAGCGACCGGGAACGGTGACCGACTGCACCGGGCCGCCGGCCGACTCGTCCCCCAAGTTCTCGGAATCCCGCTCCGACGCTCCCGACGGCGTCCCGGGCGCGGACTCGCCCGGCTTCTCCGGCCCGCCGACGAGGGGAAGCGGCTGTGAACCGGTGTCCTCGTCATCGGAGAAATCCGGGACGAACGACTGTGTGCCGGTGTCGTCGTCGAAGTCCGGCGTGAACGGCTCGGTCCCCGGATGCGACGCGCGATCGTCGTCGTCAGCCACCGGACGCCACCCGCAGAGCGACGAGCACACCGAACCAACCCGGCGCGAGCGACAGGATGAACGCGCCCAGCATCGTGACCCAGCGACGCCCGGAAAGCAGGATCGTTAGCACCCCGCTCGCAGTGGGGATCCCGACCACCAGCGCAATGGCGATGTCGGGGCGAATCCGCGCATGAACCCCCACGATGAACGCGACGCCCGCCAAAAACCCGACGGCGCAACCGATCAGCATGGCGCTGGCCAGCAGCCAGGGACGGGGAAGCGGAATCACGGTGACGACCTTACTGCGGCTACCCGGTAGCGGGACTGCGCGTTTCCGGCGGCCCCGCGTCGGCCAAGGCCACCACCTGGCCACGCACCGACGGGCGTTCGCCACGCTCGTAGGCGGCGCCGGTGATAACCGGTACGGCCGCCAGCTTGGCCTTCTCTTCGTCGGTGAAGACGCGGCCGCGACTGAGGAACCGCACGCCTTCCGGCGCTTCCAGGCTGAAACCGCCGCCGCGGCCCGGCACCACGTCGATGACCAATTGTGTGTGCTTCTCACCTCGATAGTGGGCCTGGTACTGCGGACCCGAAATCCACACCGGCACCCCGTCCGCGACATCGAGCACGCCGAGCAACACGTCGCGGTCACCGACGATGAAATCCCCGCGCGGGTAGCACATCGGCGACGATCCGTCGCAGCAGCCGCCGGACTGGTGGAACATCACCGGACCATGCCGCTCCTGCAGTCGCGTCAGCAGTTCGGCGGCGGGGGCGGTGATGACCGCACCCGGTGGTGTGCCGGCGCCCATCAGAAGAAACCCTGCGCCTTATCGGAGTAGGACACCATCAGGTTCTTGGTCTGCTGGTAGTGGTCGAGCATCATCCTGTGGTTCTCCCGGCCGATGCCGGACTGCTTGTAGCCGCCGAACGCCGCGTGTGCCGGATAGACGTGGTAGCAGTTGACCCACACCCGGCCGGCTTGGATGTCGCGGCCGGCCCGGTAGGCGGTGTTGCCGTCGCGGCTCCACACCCCGGCACCCAGCCCGTAGAGGGTGTCGTTGGCGATCGAGATCGCGTCGTCGTAATCGGAGAACGACGCCACCGCCACCACCGGTCCGAATATCTCCTCCTGGAAGATCCGCATCTTGTTGTTGCCGGCAAAGATCGTCGGCTGCATGTAGAAGCCGCCGGAGAGGTCGCCACCGAGCTCGGCGCGCTCGCCGCCGGTGATCACCTTGGCGCCCTCTCCCTTGCCGATCTCGATGTAGGACAACACCTTTTCCAGTTGGTCGTTGGATGCCTGGGAACCCAGCATCGTCTCGGTGTCCAGCGGATCGCCCTGCCGGACCGCCTTGGTTCGGATCGCGGCCAGTTCGAGGAACTCGTCGTAGATGTCAGCCTGGACCAGGCTGCGTGACGGGCAGGTGCACACCTCGCCCTGGTTGAGGGCGAACATGGTGAAGCCCTCCAGCGCCTTGTCCTGGAAATCGTCGCCCTTGGCCATCACGTCGGAGAAGAAGATGTTGGGGCTCTTGCCGCCGAGTTCCAGGGTGACCGGGATCAGGTTCTGGGATGCGTATTGCATGATCAGTCGCCCGGTGGTGGTTTCCCCGGTGAACGCGACCTTGGCGATCCGGTTGCTCGACGCCAGCGGCTTGCCCGCTTCCGCGCCGAATCCGTTGACGACGTTGACCACTCCCGCCGGCAACAGATCGCCGATCAGCGACATCAGGTAGAGCACCGAAACCGGTGTCTGCTCGGCGGGTTTGAGGACGACCGCGTTGCCGGCCGCCAGCGCCGGCGCGAGTTTCCAGGTAGCCATCAGGATCGGGAAGTTCCACGGAATGATCTGCCCCACCACCCCGAGCGGCTCATGGAAGTGGTAGGCGACGGTGTCCTCGTCGATCTGTGACAGCGAACCCTCCTGCGCGCGGATCGCCGCGGCAAAGTAGCGGAAATGATCGGCCGCCAGGGGGATGTCGGCGGCCAGCGCCTCGCGGATCGGTTTGCCGTTGTCCCAGACCTCGGCGACGGCCAGGGCGGCCGTGCTGTCCTCGATTCGGTCGGCGATCTTGTTCAGCATCGCCGCCCGCTCGGCGGGCGCGGTCTTGCCCCAGGCCGGCGCCGCCGCGTGGGCCGCGTCGAGCGCCTTTTCGATATCGGCCTCGTCGGACCGCGCCACCTCGCAGAACGTCTGGCCGGTCACCGGCGTCGGGTTCTCGAAATAGCGGCCGCCCACCGGCGCGACCCATTGCCCCCCGATGAAGTTCTCATACCGGGGCTCAAACGACATCAATGCCCCGGCAGAACCGGGACGTGCGAAAACCGTCATCTGCCCGCCTCCTCGTTCCGTCCTTGTGTAATACAACTCACACTACCGCCGGGGGTAACAATGACCCTCACAATGGCTTCAATGGCTCCCATGACGTCTCAAGCCGCCGCTGCCTCCGAAACCGACCCCTACCTGTGGCTCGAGGAAGTTACCGCTGAGCAGGCGCTGGATTGGGTGCGGGCCCGCAACGAACCGACACTGGCGGAGTTCTGCGACGCGGAGTTCGAGCAGATGCGCATCGAGGCGCTCGAGGTGCTCGACACCGACGCCCGAATTCCATACGTGGTCCGCCGCGGCGGGTACCTCTACAACTTCTGGCGCGACGCCGCCAACCCGCGCGGGCTGTGGCGGCGCACCACGCTGGACAGTTACCGCACCGACTCGCCTGAGTGGGACGTACTGATCGACGTCGATGAACTGGGCCGCGCCGACGACGAGAAGTGGGTGTGGGCGGGCGCCGGCGTCATCGAGCCCGACCACACACGTGCGCTGATCGGCCTCTCCCGTGGTGGCTCGGACGCGTCCATTGTGCGTGAATTCGACATGATCACAAGGAAATTCGTTGCTGACGGGTTCGAGCTGCCGGAGGCCAAGTCACAGATCACCTGGGCCGACCCGGACGCCGTCCTGCTAGGCACCGACTTCGGCGCTGACTCGCTCACCGAATCGGGCTACCCGCGGGTGATCAAGCGGTGGCGCCGGGGCACCCCACTGACCGACGCCGAGGTCCTCTTCGAGGGAACACGTTCGGATGTCCGCGTCTTCGCATCCGTCGACCGCACACCCGGTTTCGAGCGCACCGTGCTCGAGCGAGCCCTCGATTTCTGGCATGACGAGCGCTACGAACTGCGCGGCTCGGAGCTGATTCGCATCGACGCGCCCACCGACGCCAGCGTGTCGATACACCGCGAGTGGATTCTGATCGAGCTGCGCACCGACTGGTACGTCGGCACCGCGACATACACCGCGGGCTCGCTGCTGGCGGCCGGCTACGACGAATTCCTTGCCGGCACGGCCGAATTGCGGGTGGTCTTCGAGCCCGACGAGCACACCGCGCTCTATCACTACGCGTGGACGAAAGACCGCCCCTTGATCGTCACACTGGCCGACGTGGCCAGCCGCGTCGAGATCGCCACGCCGGGCACCTGGCGGCGAGAACCCGTCCCGGGCATTCCGGCCGCGACCAACACCGTCGTCGTTGCCGCCGACGACACCGGCGACGAGTTCTTCCTCGATTCGAGCGGATTCGTCACCCCTTCGCGGCTGATGCGGGGCACCGGCGACGGGCAACCGGACCAGATCAAGTCCGCGCCCACGTTCTTCGACGCTGAAAATATCTCTGTGGCAAAGTATTTCGTGGCTTCAAAGGATGGCACCTCGATCCCGTACTTCGTCGTGCGCCGCACTGACGCCGACGGTCCCGGACCCACTCTGCTGAGCGGGTACGGCGGATTCGAGACGTCGCGAACGCCCGGGTACGACGGCGTGCTGGGCCGGCTATGGCTGGCCCGCGGCGGCACCTACGTGGTGGCCAATATCCGCGGCGGCGGCGAGTACGGGCCCGGCTGGCACACCCAGGCGATGCGCGAAGGCCGACACAAGGTGGCCGAGGACTTCGTCGCGGTGGCAACCGATTTGGTGGACCGCGGGATTACGACGGTCGGGCAGCTGGGCGCGCGGGGCGGCAGCAACGGCGGGCTGTTGATGGGCATCATGCTCACCAAGTACCCCGAGAAGTTCGGCGCGCTGGTCTGCGACGTGCCGCTGCTGGACATGAGGCGTTACCACCTGTTGCTGGCCGGGGCCTCGTGGGTGGCCGAGTATGGCGATCCGGACAATCCGGACGACTGGCAATTCATCTCCGAATACTCGCCGTACCAGAATATTTCGGCGAGCCGCCGCTACCCGCCGGTCTTGATGACCACGTCGACCCGCGACGACCGGGTACATCCGGGCCATGCCCGCAAGATGACGGCGGCGTTGGAGGCCGCGGACCACAAGGTCTGGTACTACGAAAACATCGAGGGCGGTCACGCCGGCGCGGCCGACAACGAACAGGTCGCGTTCAAGTCGGCGCTGAGTTACTCGTTCCTGTGGCGGATGCTGACCGGCTGCGGCACTTCTTCGACCAGCGGCCGCACGACCCGCAGCTGATGACGCCCGCCGACATCGACGAATACGTCCGCGCGCCTGCCAGCAGCCGGGAGCGGTGATGGGTGCGTGCAACGATTACCGGGCCGGCGAGCAAGACCCCAATGGTTGGGCCCAGGACAAGAAGAGCGTCAACAGCGTGCGTGGATGAGGATGACGGTACCGATGCGCCCTCGACAGAGTGCATAACTGCAGATAGTCGATGATGTGCTGGGTGGAGGCGGACGACCGGCCAGCGGGCAGGGAACCGGGCGCGGGTCTCCCGTCACTTGTCCACGTCGCAGGGCACGTCGTCGCGGGTGTCGTACAGGATCAAGCCGTTAAGCTCGATGGTGATGTAGCGGATGTTGTCGAGGAAGGCGTCGATCATGGGAGCACTGAGGTTCATCGGCTTGGCGATATTGACGGCGGTCTTTCCAATCGCGGTCCTCATCGGAAGTAGCCCAGCGCATGCCGATACCGATATTGGTCAACCATGCTCGCCGGAAGGCGCGAAAGTATGGGGGAACCCCGGCCCGATATACTGCGAGCGCAAGGCGGATGGGCAACTGCAATGGGTGTCCATTCCTGCTTCAGCATTGTGTGTGGCGTTCTGCGTGGATCACCCCTAGGGGCGATCGGGCATTGCGGTTTTCAGCCGCCGACCGTGGCTCCACCGTTCCGTTTGGAACGGTAGTTGGCTGCGCCGCAGGGGTTTACGGCTTTCACATGCCCGTCGGCGGTCGAAGGCCCAAGCGACTCGGCCAAGCCGTCACACGCAACCCGCGGCTCTAGGGCTGGACGGAAGTCGAGAACACCCCAACACGTCGGGGCCGCGGTTGCCGCGTCGCCGCAACGGCCAAGCCTTGCCGGCCTATGCGCGGGCCCGCAGGGACGCCTGGAGACGAATCCCGCGCGCCGCGCTGTGGCAGCCCAGCGATCGTTGACCGGCCATAAGATCGTCGGCGTGTCAGTGACCGAACGCATCGAACTCACCCTGTTAGCGACCGGGTTGATTTTCATCTTGGCCGGCGCAGCGCAGGCACGCTGGCGCTTCATCGCCGACCGCCGTCCCGGCCGGCGGTTCTACTGGGCAACCTCGATCATTGGCATCGTTTGCTTTGCGATCGGGACAGGCAGAATCTGGCCCAACGGCGTCCTGGCGGCCTTGGTCTTTTCGGCCATCGTTGTCGGGTCGGCCTACCTGATAACGCCATACCTCAAGATCGGCGGGCGTATCTACGCGTCGTCGCCGGAGAACCGCCAGCCCGATCCGTAAGACCTGCTGGACACGGGACCGCCAACCGACTTCGCTTGGGCTATGGAAACTGGCGAGCCGAACTTCGAGACATTGCTGTACACGACGGCCGGCCCGGTTGCCACCATCACGTTGAACCGTCCGGAGCAGCTCAACACCATCGTGCCGCCCATGCCCGACGAGATCGAGGCGGCCGTTGGGCTGGCCGAGCGCGACACGGACGTCAAAGTCCTCGTGCTGCGCGGCGCCGGGCGCGCCTTCTCCGGCGGCTATGACTTCGGCGGCGGCTTCCAGCAATGGGACGAATACATGAAGACCGACGGGCAGTGGGATTCGGGCAAGGATTTCGCCGTGGTCACGGCCCGCGAAACCGGACCGCATCAGAAGTTCATGGCCATCTGGCGGGCAACCAAACCGGTGATCGCCCAGGTGCATGGCTGGTGCGTCGGCGCAGGCAGCGACTACGCGCTGTGCGCCGACATCGTGATCGCCAGCAACGACGCCGTCATCGGCACCCCGTACAGCCGGATGTGGGGCGCTTATCTCACGGGCATGTGGCTCTACCGGCTGAGCCTGGCCAAGGCCAAGTGGCACTCATTGACGGGCAGACCGCTGACCGGAGTCCAGGCAGCCGAAATCGAGCTGATCAACGAGGCGGTGCCGTTCGAGCGCCTCGAAGCTCGCGTCGCCGAGATCGCCGCCGAGCTGGCGCGAATCCCGTTGTCGCAGTTACGGGCGCAGAAGCTGGTCGTCAACCAGGCCTACGAGAACATGGGCCTGGCCTCTACTCAGTTGCTGGGCGGCATCCTCGACGGCCTGATGCGCAACACCCCCGAGGCGCTCGATTTCATCAAGACCGCCCAGAGCCGGGGCGTGCGCGCGGCGGTGGAACGCCGCGACGGTCCATTCGGCGACTACAGCCAGGCTCCCCCCGAGCTGCGCCCGGACCCCGCACACGTCATCGTGCCTGATCGCAATGGATAGTGAGACGGACTACTAATGTGTACCCGCTCGCCCATCCGACCCCGGAAAGTGATACGGTAACTACTATGTCTCGGCTGAGTACCGGCCTGCGTGCAGGCGCTGTTTTTCTCGCTCTCGGCATCGCCGCTGCGGTGTTTCCCAAGACCGCTGTGGCCGACTCCACGGAGGACTTTCCCATCCCCCGCAGGCAGATCGCGACCACCTGCGATGCCGAGCAGTACCTGGCGGCCGTCAGGGATACCAGCCCGGTGTACTACCAGCGGTACATGATCGACTTCAACAACCACCCCAACCTTCAGCAGGCAACGATAGACAAGGCCCACTGGTTTTACTCGCTGTCACCAGCGGACCGCAGGACTTATTCCGAAAACTTCTACAACGGCGATCCGCTAACGTTCGCCTGGGTCAATCACATGAAGATCTTCTTCAACAACAAGGGCGTCGTCGCCAAAGCCACCGACGTGTGCAACCAATACCCGCCCGGCGACATGTCGGTCTGGAACTGGTCGTAGGTCACGCCTGGGCGCCGAACGCGGCCGGTTCTCCCTGCGCCCGCAAATCGACCCTGGTCTTTATTCGCGCGCGAGTTTAAGATTTGCCATTAGCGGGTACCGCTTGTTTCCCAGATGGGGACAAATCAATACCTCTTGACTGAACTATGCGGCATATGGTGCCCGGCAGGCAGCCGCGGAGTGGTTGCCGATAACTACACATAGTCCGCTCGACCACCAGGACTCAGATCATGCACATCACCGCCATTGCTAACAGGAACCGGCTCACGCGGGGATGCCGCGGTGCAGTGAGGGCATGATGAGCACCGTGGACCCCCAGCCAGCCAGCCGCGAAACCCGTGGCGTGAGCCACGCACCAGGCGCCGATGTCCCCCACGCGCTGGTCGAACTCGACTGGCACGAGATCACTTGCCAATCCGAAGCCGGCTGCGCCAAGCGGGCGACACATATCGTCTACCGGCACGCCGTGGACGACTGCAACCGGCCAAACCTCGACCCGTTCGGGAACATCGTCGACATTCTGTGCATCAGCTGCGTGCGCGCCGTCAAGGCGCAAGTCCTGCAGCAGGTGGACCGCATGACCCGTTGCCCGGGCGCGTACTGCCTGACCTGCGGGGCGCCGGTGCACAAGCTGAGCGACGTCTTGCGCAAAACGGTGCAGTTGCGCAGCTACGCCTGAGCGCCGGGCCGGGCCTGGCCACCCGAATCGCCGTCAGTAGTGCGGCGTGCTCACCGGGATGCGATCGGTGCTCGCCGGCTCAGAGTCACGCGAATCGTCCTGCCGGGGCAGCATGAAGGCACGAACCGCCGAACGAGATCCGTACGGCCGAAGCATCTGGCTGGCAGGGCGAGTCCGTACTTGTGTCGGCCACCAGAACCAGCGGCCCATCAGCGCGGCGACGGACGGCATCATGAACGAACGCACGATCAACGTGTCGAACAAGAGCCCCAGACCGATGGTGGTGCCGACCTGTCCCATCACCCTCAAAGGGCTGAATACGAATGACGCCATGGTGGCGGCGAACACCAGACCCGCAGACGTCACGACGGCGCCGGTGCCGGCCATCGAGCGGACGATTCCGGTCCTCAATCCGGCATGGATTTCCTCTTTGAAGCGGGAAACCAGCAGCAGGTTGTAGTCGGATCCCACCGCCAACAACAGGATGACGGACATCGCGAGCACCATCCAGTGCAATTCGAAGCCCATGATGTCCTGCCACATCAGCACGGAAAGCCCGAACGAGGCACCCAGCGAAATCAGCACAGTGCCCACGATCGTGACCGCGGCGACGATACTTCGGGTGATGATCAGCATGATGATCAAAATCAGGCTGGCCGCCGATATTCCAGCGATCATCAGGTCGTACTTCGACCCGTCGCGCATGTCCTTATAGACCGCGGCGGTGCCGCCCAGCCAGATCTTGGCGCCCTCCAGCGGTGTCCCCTTGATGGCTTCCTTGGCCGCGTTCTTGATCGGATCGACGTGCGAAATCCCTTCGGGGGTAGCGGGATCGCCCTCGTGAGAGATGATGAAGCGGGCCGCGTGCCCGTCGGGCGACAGGAACATCTTCAGACCCCGCTTGAAATCGGGGTTGTCGAATACCTCCGGCGGTATGTAGAACGAGTCGTCGTTCTTGGCGGCGTCGAAAGCCTGACCCATGGCGGTCGAGTTCTGGCTCATCACATCCATCTGGTCATACAGCGACGACATCGAGCTGTGCATGGTCAGCATCATCTGCTTCATCGTCGTCATCGTCGCGATCATCGGCGGCATCTGCGCCAGCATCTGCGGCAGCAAGGCGTCCAGCTGGGATAAGTCGTTCGTGAGGTACCCGAACTTTTCGACGATCTGGTCCAAACCGTCGAGCGCGTCGAAGATCGACCGCAACGCCCAGCAGGCCGGAATGTCGAAGCAGTGCTTCTCCCACCAGAAGTAGCTGCGAATCGGCCGGAAGAAGTCATCGAAATCTGCGATGTGATCCCGCAATGTAGCTGTCACGTCCAACATTTCATGCGTGAGGCCGTCCATGTGGTGCGTGACGGCGGCCATCTTCGCCGTGATGTTGTACATGCGCTGCATCGTGTCGATGGACTGCTGCATCGCATCGGCCTGCTTGAGCATGTCCGCCATGCGTTGATGCATATACTGCTGGTTTTCGACCTGCGTGGTGTTCTGCATGCTGATCTGGAACGGTATGGACGTGTGCTCGATCGGCGTTCCCAACGGTCTGGTGATCGCCTGGACACGCGCGATACCCGGGATATGGAAGACGCCCCTCGCGATCCGGTCCAGAACCAGCATGCCCGCCGGGTTGCGCATGTCGTGATCGGTCTCGATCAGCAGCAATTCCGGATTCATCCGGGCGTTGGGGAAGTGCCGCTCCGCGGCGTCATATCCGACGTTTGCCAAGGTATACGGGGGCAGATATTTGCGGTTGTCGTAATTCGTCTTGTACCCGGGCAGGGCCAGCAACCCGATGAGCGCAATGGCGATCGACACCGCCAGAATTGGGCCGGGCCAACGCACGATGGCGGTACCCACCCGCCGCCATCCCCGGGTTCTCATCTTCCGTTTGGGGTCGAACAGGCCGAAGCGACTGCCCACCGTCAACACGGCCGGGCCGAGGGTGAGCGCCGCGAAGACGGCGACGAGCATTCCCACCGCGCAGGGCACGCCGAGCGACTGGAAATAGGGCAGCCGGGTGAGGCTGAGGCAATACATCGCGCCGGCGATGGTCAGGCCGGAGCCCAGCACCACGTGCGCGGTCCCGTGAAACATGGTGTAGAAGGCCTGTTCTCGGTCCTCACCGAGCGACCGTGCCTCCTGATATCGGCCGAGAACGAAGATCGCGTAGTCCGTGCCGGCCGCGATGGCCATCAGCACCAGCAGATTAACCGCGAACGTCGAAAGGCCAATGATGTTGTTATAGGCCAGGAATGAGACGACCTGCCGGGCGGCGAAGAGTTCGAGTACCACCATTATCAGGGTGATGAACACCGTGACGATCGAGCGGTAGACCCACAGCAACATCACGATGATCACGGCGAAGGTGATCATCGTGACCAAGATGACGCCCTTCTCACCGGACGCCGACTGATCGGCGGTCAGCGCCGCCGCGCCGGTGACGTAGGCCTTGACCCCCGGCGGCGGCGGCGTTTCGTTCACCAGCTTGCGGACCGCCCGGACGGACTCGTTGGCCTTGGTCTCGCCCTGGTTACCGACGAGATAGACCTGCACATAGGCCGCCTTGCCGTCGGAGCTCTGTGAACCCGCCGCCGTCAGCGGATCCCCCCAGAAGTCCTGGACGTGCTCGACGTGCTTCGTGTCCGCCTCGAGCTTCTTGATCAGCTGGTCGTAGAAATGGTGGGCGTCATCGCCGAGCGGCTTGTCGCCCTCCAGGACGATCATGATCGCGCTGTCGGTGTCAAATTCGTTGAACACCTGGCCAACGCGCTTCATCGCCTGCATCGACGCCGCCTCTTTCGGGCTCATCGACACCGTGTGTTCCTTGCCGACTTTGTCCAGGGTGGGGACGAACGTACTGAGGGCAACAACAAGTCCGACCCAGGCCAGGACTATCAGCAGCGCGAACTTGTGGACCGTCCGCGCAAAAATCGGCATGTGTGGAAGCCCCGCGGCTTCGTTATCGGGCTTATTATCGGGCTTCGTCATGCGGACTTCACTATGCAGAAGGTTTGAGCGTTCATTCCGGTCGCCGACCTTTCATCTTTGACGACGTCGTTCACGATGATCCGGCAGCCGATCTGGTCGGTGTCGGCCTGCGCGACAACGTTGACGCTCACCGAGGGGAGTGTCGTGATGACCGAGAGCGTCCACGGCAGGGGCACATGGCTTGCTTTCTGCGGCTGGGCGTTGACGTCCAAATAATTGATGTTGGCCACCGTCCCCGGAGGGCCATAAACCTCGTAGACCACGTGCTTGGGATTGAACGGCTTGATGTCATCGGCAATGCCGCTGGTGATCGGGCGATTGTCGTGATTGCC
Source organism: Mycobacterium sp. (assembly GCF_052145595.1). Taxonomy (GTDB): domain Bacteria; phylum Actinomycetota; class Actinomycetes; order Mycobacteriales; family Mycobacteriaceae; genus Mycobacterium. Next base: position 14,717 of record NZ_JBKQOI010000241.1, read on the forward strand.
GAAGGCGGCCCGGAGCCGCGAGACGCAGAACGCCGCGACCGCAACAACCAGCACGATGACCAGTGCAATCCACACCTTCTTCACCGTGTTGGCGACCGGAATCTTCGGCATCCAACCACCTTCTGCTAACCGGGCGCCCGACTGCCCATTCGACCGCCCGCGCCGCGATTTGGCCTCTGGCGAAATCTCCGACCGCCCTTGCCATCCCGCTGGATCGTTTGGCGCGCTAAGTACTTTAGACGGCCCGGCGCCAAAGTGCTCGTTGTGCCCCAGTTCCACGCGGTCATCCAGTCCGGCATCGTTCTCAGCAGCTCCAGTTCGCCGAGTCATGGCACTCACGTTTCCTTTTCTGCTAATCGGGATTCGGAGACGAGGCCGATGCAGGTGGCGGTCAGCACTCGGGTAAGGGCGGATGCGAACTCGATGTTCCACTCGGGCGGCAGGACCTCCGGCTCCTCGGCATAGGTGTCGGTCAGCCGTTCCGGGGGGTTGGCGATCTGCCAGAAAGCGGCGGCCAACGAGTAGGCGGCGATCAAGACGTCAAAGGCGCCGGACCGGCCGAGCGCGGGCAACGCACGCTCGATGGCGTCCGCGAGCGCGACCGCGGCTACGGTGATCGTCCGCCGGATCTCGACAACCCTGTCGATGTGCACCTCATGCTCGAGGTGCAGGTGCAGGTTGGCGAGCAGGTCACAAAACAGCGGGTCCGCCGCCAGCCCGTTGGCCAACGTCTCGGCCACCCGTGCCGGCGACGTGGGCCCCGGCTCGCCCAGCTCCTCGCACACCCTGTCCGACCAGCGCGCCCACCCTTCGGCGGCGAGGTGCAGCAGGACCTCCTTATGGGAGGTGAAGTAGCGGCGCACCGCGGAGTAGTGAATTCCGGCGCGACCGGCGACGGCGGTCAACGTGACCGACGCGACGCCGGTCTCGAGCGCCAGGGAGCGCGCAGCCTCCACGAGGGCCGCCGCACGTCGGCGCTTGTTCTCCTCCGTGCGGGCGCGCTGAAACGTAAGCTGCGCCACCGGCAGAGGATAACGCACATCGTGTGATTTGTATAACGCACGCCGTGTGATTTGCGGGCGACCGGCAGGCCCAGGAGTTCCCGTTACGCACGTGATATGCGTTACACTTCAGGGCGCGAGGGGAAGGAGTCGAGGTTCCGGGCACGGGCGAGAACGGGCCATGATTTACTTAGGTTAGGCTTGGCTGCGCCAATCGCTGCGGGCCCGGGTGGGCGGAGCTGAGGTTCCTAGCGGGATTGGCGTGCGGGCGGCCGGGCCGGCACGGCGATCTCTGACTGACCATGTATTGAGTACGACGGACCGTCCGCCGACGGAATGCCAGCCGAAGGGATTCCAATTTTCAAGCTGCTGTCGCGAACTTGGATTCCACTGGTCATCTTGGCGGTGGTGGTAGTCGGTGCGTTCATGGTGTACCGGGTCCACGGTTACTTCGGCTCCGAAAAGCACGAGTCGTATGCCGACAGCAACCTGCAAAACCCCAAGCCGTTCAACCCCAAACGGATTACGTACGAAGTCTTCGGGCCGCCCGGAACAGTTGCGGACATCAGCTATTTCGACGTCAACGCGGACCCGCAACGCGTCGACGGCGCACTGTTGCCGTGGTCGCTACACATCACCACCGACAAGGCGGCCGTGATGGGAAACCTTGTAGCACGAGGCAATAGCGATAGCATTGGCTGCCGCATCCTGGTGGACGACGTGGTCAAAGCCGAGAAAATTTCCAACGAGGTCCACGCCTACACGTTCTGTCTGGTGAAGGCCGCGTGAGTACCAAACTCATCGGTGGTTCCACCGGATTCACCGACCACACCCATACCGAACGGCCCTTCATCGCAAGGACGCTGCACACCTTCGCGGTGCCGATCATCCTGTTCTGGGTGGCAATTGCCGTCATCCTGAGCCTGTTCGTCCCATCGCTGGAAGTTGTCGGGCAGGAGCGGTCGGTATCGCTGAGTCCCACGGACGCGCCATCGATGGTGGCGCTGAAACGCATCGGCCACGCCTTCAATGAAGGAGAGACCGACAGCTCGGCGATGATCGTGCTGGAGGGTGACCAGCCCCTCGGTGACGACGCCCACAGGTTCTACGACGTCCTGATCCGCAAGCTGCGCGAAGACAAAACGCACGTGCTGAGCGTCCAGGACTTCTGGGGTGATCCACTCATGGCAGCGGGCGCCCAAAGTATCGACGGGAAGGCCACAACTGTCCAGGTGAATCTCGCCGGTAATCAGGGCGAGCCGCTGGCCAACGACTCCGTTGAAGCCGTCCGCAAAATCGTGGCCAGCACCCCGCCGCCGCCCGGGGTCAAGGCCTACGTCACCGGGGTGTCGGCACTCGCTGCAGATCTGCACCACAGTGGCGACAGATCCATGCTCAAGATCACTGGGACCAGCGTCGCGGTGATCTTGATGATGTTGCTACTCGTCTACCGTTCAATCCTCACCGTGATTCTGCTGCTGGTCACGGTCGGTTTCGAGTTGACCGCTGCGCGGGGAATGGTCGCGGTGTTGGGGCATTACGGACACGTCGGACTCTCCACCTTTGCGGTTAGCCTGCTCACTTCACTGGCGATCGCCGCCGGTACGGACTACGGGATCTTCATCATTGGCCGCTACCAAGAAGCCCGCCAGGCCGGCGAGGACAGGGAAACTGCCTTCTACACCATGTACCGCGGGACGGCTCACGTCATCCTGGGCTCCGGATTGACGATCGCCGGGGCGACGTTTTGCCTCAGCTTCGCCCGAATGCCCTACTTCAAAACCCTGGGCATTCCCTGCGCGGCAGGGATGCTGGTCGCGGTACTGGTCGCCCTCACACTGGGTCCGGCGGTCCTTACCATCGGCAGCCGTTTCGGTCTGTTCGACCCCAGGCGGCTGCTCAAGGTTCGTGGCTGGCGCCGGGTCGGTACCGCCGTGGTTCGTTGGCCGCTGCCCATTCTCGCGGTAACGTCCGCCGTCGCTCTTATCGGCCTGCTCACCTTGCCCGGATACAAGGCCAGCTACAACGACCGGGAGTATCTGCCCCCCTTCATCCCCGCCAATGAGGGCTTTACGGCGGCGGACCGCCACTTTTCCCAGGCCAGGATGAAGCCAGAGATTTTGATGGTCGAGTCGAATCATGATATGCGCAATCCGACCGACTTTCTGGTCTTGGACAGGCTGGCCAAAGGCATCTTCCGCGTTCCGGGAATCTCCCGCGTCCAGGCGATAACGAGGCCCGACGGAACGACGATGGACCACACGTCGATACCGTTTCAGTTGAGCATGCAAAACGCCGGTCAGTTGCAGAGTATGAAATACCAGCGTGACCAGATGAACAACATGCTCAAGCAGGCCGACGAGATGACCAAGACGATCGTCACCATGCAACGCATGTACGACCTGATGACGCAGCTCGTCGCCACCACTCATCGCATGGTCGGCGACACCGAAGAGATGCAACAAATCACCAACGAGCTGCGCGATCGCATCTCGGACTTCGATGATTTCTGGCGGCCCATCCGCAGTTATTTCTACTGGGAGAAGCACTGTTTCGACATTCCGATCTGCTGGTCGACCCGACAGATATTCGACGCAATCGACGGCGTGGATCAGATCACCGAGAAACTGAACTCGCTCGTGGGTGACATCAAAGACCTGGATCGGCTGATGCCGCAGATGATCGCGCAGTTCCCGCCGATGATCGAGACCATGGTGAACATGCGGACCATGATGCTGGACATGCACAGCACCATGTCCGGCATATTCGACCAGATGGACGCGATGAGCGACAACGCGACGGCGATGGGTCACGCTTTCGACGCCTCCAAGAACGACGACTCGTTCTACCTGCCGCCCGAGGTCTTCAAAAACGCGGACTTCAAGCGCGCCATGAAGAACTTCCTGTCGCCCGACGGTCACGCGGCTCGCTTCATCGTTTTGCACCGGGGAGATCCCGCATCGGCCGAGGGCATCGCGAGTATCAATGCGATACGCACCGCGGCCGAGGAGTCGCTCAAGGGAACCCCGTTGGAGGACGCAAAGATCTACCTGGCCGGAACGGGGGCTGTGTTCAAGGACATCGCCGACGGCGCCAAATGGGATCTGATGATCGCGGGAATTTCCTCGCTCTGCCTGATTTTCATCATCATGCTGATCCTCACCCGGGCCCTGGTAGCCGCCGGGGTCATCGTGGGCACGGTGGCGATTTCACTGGGTGCTTCCTTTGGGCTATCGGTGCTGTTCTGGCAACACATTCTCGGTATTCAATTGCACTGGATGGTGCTCGCGATGTCCGTCATCGTCCTGTTGGCAGTGGGATCTGACTACAACCTGCTGTTGGTTTCCCGGTTCAAGCAGGAAATTCATGCCGGCCTGAATACGGGCATCATCCGTTCGATGGGCGGTACCGGCAAGGTCGTGACGAACGCGGGCCTGGTGTTCGCGTTCACCATGGCATCCATGGTGGTCAGCGACGTGCGGGTGATCGGACAGGTGGGCACCACCATCGGTCTGGGTCTGATGTTCGACACGTTGATCGTGCGGGCGTTCATGACGCCGTCCATCGCCGCGCTGCTGGGCCGCTGGTTCTGGTGGCCGATACGAGTGCGTTCCCGGCCGGCCAGAACCCCGGCCGCGCAGGTCGTACCCAAGCCGTCGGATCATTCCTACGCATACAGCGACTAGATCGCCTGAGTCGCAAGCCCGTCCATAACCGCGGTCATTCCGGATAGCAGCCATGGGAACAGTCGCCCTGATCGGATTTCTCGGTGGCCTGATCACCGGCATCTCGCCGTGCATCTTGCCGGTGCTTCCGGTGGTGTTCTTCTCCGGTGCCGGCAGCACCCGCGCGGCTCGGCCGTATGTGGTGATCGCCGGCCTGGTCTGCAGCTTCAGCGTGGTCACCCTGGCCGGTTCGACCCTGCTCTCGTCGCTGCATCTGCAGCAGGACGCGATCCGGTGGGCGGCCCTGGTGACGCTGACGCTCATCGGCCTCGGCCTGATCTTCCCGCCACTGCAGCATCTGATCGAGCGACCGTTTGCCCGCATCCCGCTGGGTTCAGCGGGAAGCCAAATCGGGAGCGCCAGAAGCGGTTTCGGGCTTGGGCTGACCTTGGGCGCGCTGTATGTGCCGTGCGCGGGACCGGTGCTGGCCGCCATCGTGGTCGCCGGCGGCACCGCGTCCATCGGCCCGGCGACGCTGATCCTGACCGCGACGTTCGCGATCGGCACGGCTTTGCCGCTGTTGGTCTTCGCGCTGGCCGGCCGGCGCATTGCCGAGCGGGTCGCGGCATTCCGCCGCCGGCAACGCGTGATCCAGATCGCCGGCGGCATCACGATGATCGTGCTGGCCGTGGCGCTGGTCTTCAACCTGCCCGCGATGCTGCAGCGCGCCGTCCCCGACTACACAATGGCCTTTCAAAAGGCCATGCAGAAAGGCATCGGGGCCAACGATATCCGGAACAAGTTGAAGCCGGGCAGCGCCGTTAACGGCCAACTGGCCGACTGCACCGACGGCGCGGACCGGCTACAACAGTGTGGGCCTGCGCCGGCGCTCACCGGGATCACCCAGTGGCTCAACACCCCGGGCGGCGCCCCGATCGACCTGGCGTCCCTGCGTGGCAAGGTGGTCTTGGTCGACTTCTGGGCGTACTCCTGCGTCAACTGCCAACGGGCCATCGGCCACGTGGTCGATTGGTACGACCGGTACCACGACGACGGATTCGTCGTGATCGGTGTGCACACCCCGGAGTATGCGTTCGAACGAGTCGCGGGCAACGTGGCCAGTGGCGCCGCCGCGTTGCACATCACCTACCCCATCGCGCTGGACAACGACTACGCGACCTGGAACAACTACCAGAACCTTTACTGGCCCGCCGAGTACCTGATCGATGCGAACGGAACCGTGCGGCACACCAAGTTCGGCGAGGGCGACTACGACATCACCGAGGGGCTGATCCGCCAACTGCTCGTCGACGCCGATCCCGATGTGCGGCTACCCGGCGCCACGCACTCCGTCGATACCACGCCGCGAAGCAGGCTCACACCGGAGACCTACCTGGGTGTCGACAAGGCCGGATACTACGGCGGCGACGGCGAATACAAGCCGGGCACCGCGACGTTTCGCTATCCCGCGATGCTGGCCGACGACAGGTTCGCCCTGCGCGGTCGTTGGACCCTGGACGGTCAGGGTGCCACCGCCGACAGCGACGATGCCGCCATTCGGTTGAACTACACCGCGAAAGATGTCTACGCCGTCGTCGGCGGCACCGGCACCATCACGGTGACCCGCGGCGGCAAGGCGACCACGACACCGATCGGGGGGCCACCCACCCTGCATCAGATCGTGGGCAACAACTCCGGGGACACCGCCGGCCGCGATCAGCTCGACATGCAGGTCGGCAAAGGCCTGCAAGTGTTTTCGTTCACTTTCGGCTGACGGCCGACTTCTCACGGCTTTTGAAAAGGCCGCCCAGGATCGCGACGAGCACGCCGAATGCCACCACCCCGGCGCCGGCGATCAGCGTCAGGTTGAGCCATTCGCGCAGGCCGGCCTCGGCGTGGCTCACCATCACCTCAGCAATCCGCCGGATATCGCCGGTGGTGCCATTGAGCGCCTCGTCGATGTACCGGCTGCCGACCTCGATACCTGCCCATCCGGCCGCGCCGACGAGCAAGGCTGAGATGCCGAGGCTGGTCAGCGCCTTGCCGCGGCGGCGCGCGGCGACCAGCGTCAGCAGCGCGCAGACAGCGCTCAGGGCTATCGCGCCGATACTCGCCCAGGGGCCCCAGGTGGCGACCCGGCTCAGCTGTCCCTGCCGCAACGGCTGGGACCCCGTGGACCCTGAAGGCACCAACACCGTCAGGGGCACCGTCAGATTCGCGGGCACGTTCACGTTGTAGCTGCTCAAAATCTGTTGGAACGAGCCATCTTTGAGCATCGGGGCCACGTCGACCACCCATTGGTCGCCGTTCTGGCCGGAACGCGGTTCGCTGAACAACCAGCCATGTGCCGCCCGGTTCGCCTCGGCGAACAGCGGCGGAAACTCTCGCCCGGCAGTGAAAGCGGCGGCGACATCGTGCACCTGCGAGCTGTCGTCCGGGTAGCGTCCGCCGCCGTGCGCATTGATGAGCGCCATCGCCCGGGTGGTCAGCTCGGCCGCCACGGCGGACTGCAAAGCCGGATCGCCCGCCGCTTTCCGGGCCAGTGCGGCGTAGCCGTCCTCGTCGACGATGTTGGCCTGCGCCCACGTGGCGGTGATTGCCACCGCCAGCGCAACCGTGGTGGCCAGCCACAACACCAGCCTGAATATCGCGGCCGCGAATCGCACGCCTGAAAACTTACTGTGCGATCCCCCGCACGTAGGCGGCCTGCCCGAGATGCTGGGCGCAGTCATCGATGATGCTCACCAACCGCGCGCTCGCGGTCACCGGCGGGTCCCAGTTGGTGTCCACGATGCGGGACAGCTCGTCGGCGGTCACGCTGGCGATGTACTCGCACGTGAGCTTGTGCACCGCGTGGTAGTAACCGGACAGCAGGTCCGCTGGTGCCCGCACCTTCGCGACTTCGTCGGGGCCGTGCCCGTAGCCGGTGTCATGGCGCGGCAGATCCAGCCCGAATCGGTCCACCCAGCCGTCGCGAGTCCACACCTCCTCGACACCGGCCACATGGGCCAGCTGAATGTCCTGGACCCGCGCGCTGTGCCAGATCAGCCAGGCGATGCTATTGGTGTTCGGGGTCGGCTGGTAATCGGACAACTCGTCGGTCAATCCGTCGGTGAGGTCGTCGACGTGTTCGATCAGTCGGGTGAATGCGTCCCGAAGCAATTCCTGTGCAGTTCCGGCGGAGTCGGTGCTGACCATATCGGCGACCCTACGCGTGACCGAGTGGTCGATCACGGAAGAGATCCTGGCATGAGACGCCCGCGCGGCCGTAGATTTGTTGGATGGCCTACGACCTCATCATCCGCAATGGCACCATCGTCGACGGGCTGGGCGGTGAGCCGTACGTCGGCGACGTCGCGCTGCAAGACGGCGTCATCGCGGCCGTCGGCAGCGTAAACGGCGATACCGCCGAGCGGGAGATCGACGCGACCGGGCTGTTGATCACACCGGGCTTCGTCGACCTGCACACCCATTACGACGGCCAATCCATCTGGTCGGAGCGCCTGACCCCGTCATCGGCACACGGGGTGACGACGGTGGTGATGGGCAACTGCGGGGTCGGGTTCGCGCCATGCCGCAAAGAAGACCATGACGTCCTCGTCGACGTGATGGCCGGAGTCGAGGACATTCCCGGCGTCGTCATGACCGACGGCCTCCCCTGGACGTGGGAGACCTTCCCCGAATACCTGGACGCGCTGGACGCCGGCAGGCGCGACATCGATGTGGCCGCTTACCTGCCCCATTCCCCGCTGCGGGTCTATGTGATGGGTCAGCGCGGCGCCGACCGCGAGCCGGCCACCGCCGAGGACCTCGCCAAGATGCGGGCGCTGGCCACCGAAGCGATCAAGGCCGGGGCGTTGGGTTTCGCGTCGTCACGGTTAACCATCCACAAGACCGAAAGCGGTTCTCCCATACCGAGTTACGACGCCGCCCGCGAGGAGATCGAAGAGATCGCCCGAGGTGTGGTCGACGCGGGCGGCGGCCTGCTGCAGTTCGTGCCCGACATTCCGGCCGGCGGCTATCAGCCGGTGCTGCAGACGGTGTTCGACGTCGCCGAGGACGTCGGACTGCCGGTCACCTTCACCCTCGTCGTCGCGAACGCGGGCGACCCGACGTGGCCGGACGCCATCACCATGATCGAGAAGGCCAACGCGGCCGGCGGTGACGTGACCGCGCAGCTGCTGCCACGCCCGATCGGGCTGATCATCGGGCTGCAGCTGAGCGCCAACCCGTTTGTGCTCTACCCCAGCTATCGTGAGATCGCGCACCTGCCCCTGGCCGAGCGGGTGGCCGAGATGCGCAAGCCCGAGGTCCGCGCCCGCATCCTGGCCGACAAGCCCGGCCAGGGTCATCCGATCCTGTACGTGGCCCAGATGTGGGACTGGATCTTCCCGCTGGGCGACGACCCCGACTACGAGCCGGACCCGTCGACCAGCATCGGGGCCCGGGCCCGGGCCAAGGGTGTGGCCCCGATGGAGGAGGCCTACGACCGGCTGCTCGACGACGACGGCCGCGCGATGCTGTTGGTGGCCACCAGCAACCTGGAGGGCAATTCGCTGGACACCGTCGGCAAGTTACTGCGCCGCGACGACGTGGTGCTGGGACTCGGCGACGGCGGCGCGCACTACGGGATGATCTGCGACGCCAGCTACTCGACGTACTTTTTGGCGCACTGGGCGCGCGACCGCAAGTCCGGGCGATTCACGGTGCCCGAGGCCGTCCGGGAGCTCACTTCCGTGCCGGCCCACATCGCCGGGCTGGCGGATCGCGGCCGCATCGCCGCCGGCTACAAGGCCGACCTCAACGTCATCGACCACGCCGCGCTGCGCCTGCACAAGCCGGTGATCAGCTACGATCTGCCCGCCGGCGGCCGTCGCCTGGACCAGACCGCCGACGGGTACGTCGCAACGATCGTGTCCGGCGAAGTAATCGCCGAAAATGGCGTGCCCACCGACGCTCGTCCCGGCAAATTGGTACGCGGCCGCCAACCAATCCCCATACCCGCTCGATAACGCCACGAAGGGAGGCCCCTCCCGGTTAAGTTGGGTTAGTGACAGGCCCGCATTTTGCGTGGTTGCCGCCAGAGATCAACTCGGCACTAATCTTCGCCGGTCCCGGAGCGGCGCCGCTGCTTGCTGCGGCGGCGGCATGGGACGGGCTGGCCGGGGACCTGGCGTCGTCAGCGTCGTCGTTCTTTTCGGTGACGTCGGATCTGACCAACGGTTCATGGCAGGGTGCGTCGGCGACCGCGATGATGGCCGTCGCGACCCAGTATGTGAGCTGGCTCAGCACGGCTGCGGCCCAGGCGGAGGCGGCAGCCAGCCAAGCCTCGGCCATCGCGGCCGCTTTCGAGACGGCGCTGGTCGCGACTGTGCAGCCCGCGGTGGTGGCTGCCAACCGCGCCCTGGTGCAGGCGCTGGCGGCCACAAACTGGTTCGGGCTCAACGCCCCGGCGATCATGGACACCGAGGCCGCTTACGAGCAGATGTGGGCGTCGGACGTCGCGGCAATGTTCAATTACCACGCCGACGCGTCGTCGGCCGTGGCACAGTTGGCGCCCTGGCAGCAGGTCTTGTCGAGCCTCGGCATCAACTTCGGCAACTCCGGCAGCACCAACCTGGGCGTCGGAAACAGCGGCCTCCTGAATGTCGGCGGCGGGAACTCGGGCATCAACAACCTGGGCTTGGGCAACCAGGGCAACAACAATGTCGGCTTCGGCAACACCGGCAACAACGACTTCGGGTTTGGGCTCACCGGCAACAATCAGATCGGCTTCGGTGGCTTCAACTCGGGCAGCGGCAACATCGGGTTGTTCAATTCGGGAACCAATAACATCGGCTTCTTCAACTCCGGTAGCGGGAACGTCGGCATCGGGAACTCGGGCTCCCTCAACGCCGGCTTCGCCAACTCGGGCACCCTCAACGCGGGCTATTTCAACAGCGGTGCCGCGAACATAGGTTTGATGCAAACGGGAATGCAAGACCCGACCGCGGGAAGCCTGGGCAGCCAGGACACGGGCCTGCTGAGCTCTGGCCACTCCGGCACCGGTCCTCTCGCCCCGGCGGCCGTCGGTCCGAGCCTGCTCGACACGGCCAACGCGGGCACGGGCGGCCTCAACGCGGCCATTGCGAACTCGGCCGTGCCGAACCCCGCCGCCACCCCTGCCTTCGCCCCACCGGCCGAATCGGTCTCCGCCAGTGCAATGGGCGTCGACCCAGCCGCTTCGAACGCCGTCAGCCCGGCAAGCGGCCCGGCCCCCGTCGCGAGCCTCAGGAGCACGCCCACCGCCGCCCCCTCCGGCTTCTTCCCCTCGGGCGGTAGCGATTCGGCTCTGCGGAACGACCCGGGACTGCGGACCACCCCCGTGCGGGATTCGGGCATACCCAGCTCGGGCTTCTTCGACAAGGGCGAGCGCACCCCCGACACTCCCGACCCCGGCACCGGAGTGCCGAGCGAACCCGACTGACGCCCCATCCGGCTTTTCTCCCGCATATCCTCGAAACCATGCGCACGAAGAAGAAGGTGGACCTCAAGCGGCTCGCCGCCGCTCTCACCGACTACCCGTTCGCCTACCTGATCACGGTCGACGACGGCTATCGCGTGCACACCGTGACGGTCGAGCCGACGCTGCGTGACGCAACTATCGACGTCGGGCTCATCGGCGGGCGCACGCGGAACAACCTGGCCCAGCGCCGCGACGTCACACTGCTGTGGCCCCCGACCGAGCCCGGCGGCTACTCACTGATCGTCGACGGCCACGCCGAAACCACCGATTCCGAAGGCGAGACTGCGTGGTTGAGCGTCGTGCCGACCCGCGCGCTTCTGCACCGCGATGCCGACCCCGACTCCCCCGAGGCGGCCAAGGGTTGCCTGCACGACTGCGTGGTCTTCACCGAAACCGCCTAGAGCCGGCCTGACGCCGTACAGTCAGTCGCGTGAGCCGCGTCGCGCCCCTCGCTCCGCCGTGGAGCGAGGAAGATGCCACGAGCATCAACAGTTGGGGTCACCCGGACCGCACCTACGAGCCGCTGCTTCTGGTGCGCTGCCTGCAGCGCCACCCGGCGCTGGCCACCCGGCTGCGCAAGCTCGGTGAATCCCTCTACGTCGCAGCGCTTTTGCCGCCCCGAACACGGACGATCGCGATCCTTCGCATCTGCGCGCTGGTCGGCTGCGAGTACGAATGGGGCGGGCAGGCGGCGTTCTGGGGCCCGATCGCCGGCATCAGTGACGACGAGTGCGGCGCGCTCGTCACCGGCGGCGCGGACGACGCGCGGTGGAGCCCCGCCGAGCGGACGCTGATCGAGGCGGTGGACGAACTGGAGCGCACCGGGTCGTGGTCGGAGGCGACCTGGAAAGCACTGGGGCGCAACCTTAATGACGAGCAGCGGATCGAATTGCTGACGGCCGTCGGCTGGTACCGCACGATCTGCACGCTCTGCAACGCACTCGCACTTCCGGCGGAGGGCTGGATGCGGCGCTGGCCCGCGTCAGCTCGCTGAGCGGTCCCGGCGCAGGCCCGGATGCTGATTAGCCAACAGCGGCAGCAGCAGCCGTCGCGGCATGAACTGGAACAGGCGGGTGCTGATCCGGCTTGGCAGCCCGGGAATCACCGTTCCGCGGTCGCGGTCGAGCGCGTCGACTCCGGCGCACGCCACCTGACGCGACGCCATCCACAGGAACTTCGGGAATGCGTCGGCAAAGGTCCGCTCATCCATGCCCGCGTTCTTCAGGAACTCGGTGCGCACCGGCCCCGGGCACAGCAGCGCGACGGTGACACCGGTGCCCGCGAGTTCCCCACGCAGTCCTTCGGTGTATGTCTTCACGAACGCCTTGGTGGCGGCGTAGCCGACCTGCCCTGGGAAGGGGTAGTAGCCCGCGGTGGATCCGACGTTGAGGATCGCGCCGCGGCCGCGCGGCACCATCTGCTGGACCGCCCGCGTGGTCAGATCGATGACGGCCTCGACGTTGACCCGCACCTGGGCGATCTCGTCGTCGACACGCGCTTTCGTCACCGACCCGATGGTGCCGATGCCGGCGTTGTTGACGAGGATGTCGGCAGTCAGCCCGCGACGGTCGACCTCGTCGAAGAGCCCGGCCCGGGCGGCGGAATCCGCGATGTCGCAGGCGATCACCTCGGCGCGGACGCGGCCGGCGAGTTCGTCCGCCAGGTCGCGCAGCCGGTCTTCGCGGCGGGCGACGAGCGTGACGCCGTGGCCGCGGTCGGCCAGCTCGCGGGCGATGTCGGCGCCGATGCCCGACGATGCCCCGGTCACCACGGCGGTACTGGTGGGTGCTGGAGTCGGAAGAGTCACGCGTCGAACTTACAAGCCGCCGAGTGTGGGCCCTAGGGACAGGAACTGCCTTGAATTCGTCCGTAGGCCCCACGCTCGGCGAGCTTGGCCTTGACGCGCTCAACAATCGCATTCGGCCGGGACAGCATCTCGGCACTGACTCTGATCACAGACCAGCCGGCCGCTTCCAGCAAGGCGATTCGCTCTATGTCCCATGAGCGCTGGTATCGGTTCTCCCAGTGCTGGACGCCGTCGTATTCGACGGCGACCTTCCCTTCACGCCACCCCATGTCGACCCGGATGCGCAGATCCCGGAACTCGATCTGCGTCTCCGGCTTGGGCAGTCCGGCACCCACCAATAGCAGCCGCACCCTCGTCTCCTGCGGCGATTCCGCACCGCCGTCGGCTAACTCCAGTGCGGCCCTCAGCCGCCGAATGCCGCGGGCCCCCGGGCGCCGGTCGGCCAAAGCGATGACGTCCGCGGGTTTGATGCCTGTCGCATTGAGCAACGCGTCGAGGATCGGTACCGCCTTGGCGACGGGCAGGCCGCAGCCGATGTCGAAAGCCGTTCGGGCAGCGGTCGTCACGCGCATTCCCCCGACCGTCTGCACCTCGTCATCAGCCAGCTCATAGCTGTGGACAACCATGCCCCGCTGACCATGCCTGTCAGCGCGCACTATCTCTGCGGGTGCGGCCCCGTCGAGCCATTTCGTGCCGAGTACGGCGGCGGCGGACAGGCCGGCAAGAGTTGCGCGCGTCGACAGCCAGGCCGCGCGCGCTTTGGTGGCGGCCGTCAGCTCCGCGTCCTTAGCGATGTACACGTCGCGGAACACCGCTCGATATCTCGTGCGCAACTCACTGCGGGTGACGGCCCTGCGCTTGAGCGCGTGACTGCCTCGAAAGGGGATATCGTCCATGGCGTCATGTTGAGTGTGCGGCCGCATTTGTGCGCCCGCCCAGCGTGGGGCCTGTGGACGAATTTCGATGTGTGGACGTACCTATCCCCCACACTCGCACACACGAAAAGCCCGGCCCCAAAAGGGACCGGGCTTTTCGCTTGACTTCCTAGAAGTCCATGCCGCCCATGCCGCCGGTCGGGTCGCCCACCGGAGCGGCCGCCTTCTCCGGCTTGTCGGCGACGACGGCCTCGGTCGTCAGGAACAGCGCCGCGATGGACGCCGCGTTCTGCAGCGCTGAACGGGTGACCTTGACCGGGTCGGCAACGCCGGCCTTCAGCAGATCTTCATACTCATTGGTCTGCGCGTTCAGACCGTGACCCGCTGGCAGGTTGCGCACCTTTTCGGCCACCACGCCGGGCTCCAGCCCGGAGTTGAAGGCGATCTGCTTCAGCGGAGCCTCCAGCGCCACCTTGACGATGTTGGCGCCGGTCGCCTCGTCGCCGGAGAGCTTCAGCTTGTCCAGGGCCGGGGCCGCCTGCAGCAGGGCCACGCCGCCACCGGCGACGATGCCCTCCTCGACGGCGGCCTTGGCGTTGCGGACCGCGTCCTCGATGCGGTGCTTGCGCTCCTTGAGCTCCACCTCGGTGGCAGCGCCGGCCTTGATCACCGCAACACCGCCGGCCAGCTTGGCCAGGCGCTCCTGCAGCTTCTCGCGGTCGTAGTCGGAGTCGCTGTTCTCGATCTCGGCGCGGATCTGGGCCACCCGGCCGGCAATCGCGTCGGGATCACCGGCGCCCTCGACGATGGTGGTCTCGTCCTTGGTGATGACCACCTTGCGAGCCTTGCCCAACAGCGAGACGTCGGCGGTCTCCAGCGAGAGGCCGACCTCTTCGCTGACGACCTGACCACCGGTGAGGATGGCCATGTCCTGCAGCATCGCCTTGCGACGGTCACCGAAGCCGGGGGCCTTGACCGCCACCGACTTGAAGGTGCCACGGATCTTGTTGACGACCAGGGTGGACAGCGCCTCGCCCTCGACGTCCTCGGCGATGATCAGCAGCGGCTTGCCGCCCTGGATGACCTTCTCCAGCAACGGCAACAGGTCCTTGACGGTGGAGACCTTGGAGCTGACCAGCAGGATGTAGGGGTCCTCCAGGACCGCTTCCTGACGTTCGGCGTCGGTGACGAAGTAACCCGAGATGTAGCCCTTGTCGAACCGCATGCCCTCGGTGAGCTCGAGCTGCAGGCCGAACGTGTTGGACTCCTCGACGGTGATGACGCCCTCGTTGCCGACCTTGTCCATCGCCTCGGCGATCAGGTCGCCGATCGACTGGTCGCCAGCGGAGATGGCCGCGGTGGCAGCGATCTGCTCCTTGGTCTCGACGTCCTTGGCCGACTTGAGCAGGGTCTCGGTGATCTTCTCGACGGCCTTCTCGATGCCGCGCTTGAGAGCCAGCGGGTTGGCACCGGCCGCGACGTTGCGCAGGCCCTCTTTCACGAGCGCCTGGGCCAGCACCGTGGCCGTCGTCGTGCCGTCTCCGGCGACGTCGTCGGTCTTCTTGGCGACTTCCTTGACCAGCTCGGCGCCGATCTTCTCGTACGGGTCCTCCAGCTCGATCTCCTTGGCGATGGACACACCATCGTTGGTGATCGTGGGGGCGCCCC
>NZ_JBKQOI010000242.1:0-6682 GCF_052145595.1 Mycobacterium sp.
CGTCGGCCGCGCGCTGCACCAGCGCCATCGAGCGGTCGCGGTCACGCCACATGTACAGCTGAAACCACTTGCGGCCCTGCGGAACAGCGGTCACCAGGTCTTCGATCGCGGTGGTCCCCAGGGTGGAGAGCGAGAACGGAATCCCCGCCCGCCACGCGGCGCGTGCGCCGGCGATCTCGCCCTCGGTGTGCATCAACCGGGTGAATCCGGTGGGCGCGATCCCGAACGGCAAGACGACCGGCTGGCCCAGGACGTCCCATCCGGCGGTCACATTGCTGACGTCGCGCAGGATCGTCGGGTGAAACTCGATGTCGCGGAACGCTTGTCGGGCCCGCTCGATGGACAGCTCGTCCTCGGCCGCGCCGTCGGTGTAGTCGAACGCCGCCCTGGGTGTGCGGCGTTTGGCGATGCGGCGCAGATCTTCGATGGTGAACGCGGCGTCGAGGCGGCGCCTGGTCGCGTCGAACTGCGGCCGTTTGAACTGGATCAGCGGCGCCAGGTCGCGCACTCTGGGCACTCGCCGCTTGACTGCCATATGTGCAACCGTAGTCACATGGACTCGGCAAGCGACCCCTTCGACCTGAAGCGCTTCGTGGACGCGCAGGCTCCGGTCTACCGCAACGTCGTCGACGAGCTGCGCGGCGGACGAAAACGCAGTCACTGGATGTGGTTTGTCTTCCCACAACTGCGCGGCCTGGGTGGGAGCCCGACGGCGGTCCGCTATGGAATCTCCTCGCTCGAGGAAGCCGGCGCATATCTGCGCCACGGGCTGCTCGGGCCGCGATTGCGTGAGTGCACCGAGCTGGTCAACCAGGTGCAAGGCCGATCGGTAGGGGAGATCTTCGGCTCGCCCGACGATCTGAAGCTGTGCTCATCGATCACGCTGTTCGCCCGCGCCGCCGACGACAACGAGGACTTCATCACGCTGCTCGACAAGTACTACGGTGGCCGGGAAGACCCGTTGACGGTGGCGCGTCTGGCAAGTTCCTAGGCGGCGCTGACTATCCGCCAGCCTTGGGGCTCCACAACCAGCGTGTCCACGACCTCCTGCGGCGGGGCCGCCGATCCGCCGACGACCTGTCCGCGTGCCGTGCCGAACTCCGACAGCACCAGGCGCAGCGGCTCGTCGTCGATGTTGAGCGCGAGCAGCAGCGCGTTATCGCCACTGCGGGTCTCGTAGACGTAGTGCCGATTGTCCAGCCGCAACGCCGTGGTCGAAGCCGAATGCAGCCATGGATGGCGACGCCGCAGCCCGATCAGGTACTGGTGCAACGCCCACACTTCGGCGCCAAGTGCGTCCAATTCTATTGGGGGGAGAGCCGAACTCGGGTCGCACAGCATCGTCACCGCCGTTGGGATCGACGATGAAGGTCACGCGGTCAGCGACGCCGTCGGCGTTGGGGACGATTCGTTAGTGTTAGTCGATCTCGCCAGTCAGGTCGAACTCAGCCAGCGTGCGCGCAGCCAGCTCACGCAAAGCGGGCTTTGTGTTCTTGGCGCCCGGTTGGTAGGCACTGACGGTGATAAAGATCTTGCCGCCGATGCGCCCAGACAGCACGGCCATTTGGCCGCCTATCCACTCAAGCCACCGTCGCGTTACGCATTGCCCGGGCGCTCGTGCGTAGGCGCACTCGGCGTCGGTGCCATCGAGGCGGCATATCGCCGAGTCGGTGTCGCCGAGGTAAGAACAAAACACCGGGAGATCGGGGTCGGCGGCCAGCGTATCGGCCATCCGTTTCCACGCCCGCTTCGGCGTGAACGATGCCAGCCACAGGAGCTGCGACGACTCATCTGGCGTCTCCCGCAGAGTCCTCAGCGCCTGGTTGATGGCGGCGCCGACGTCACGCAGATCCGTCGTTACCCGCGTCGGGTCGACGCTGACGCTCGTATACGACACTGCCATCGCACGCGTATCACCCTCGGCGCGTTCGCTCATGGGAAGTTGCAGGGTGACGGCGCCATCACCGGCACGTCGGCGCCCCACGCGCTCCCCGAGTTTCGCAGCCAACCCGGCAACCAGCGTGCTACGCGTTCCGCCAAGAGCCTTCGCACGCGCATCCCACTCATCCACGTCGATGTGGATCGTGATAGCCGGCACGACGACAGCGTCATCGCCGTCGCCTCCACGGAGGGCCACGGGTCGCGATGCCGGCGATGGGGCAGTATCGTGCCGGCGACGGGCCTGTTTTCGGGCCTGTTTTGCCGCCGCGACAAGCGCCCGGGCAACCTCGGGTGCGTCCTGCGCTGTTTGGCGGGCATCCTGAACCATCGCGCGCAGTCGAGTGCGCGAACGCGGCGGGGGGTAGCCAAGATCGCGCGTGTTGCCCAGGACCGCATCAGCTATTGATGCGTCGAGCCCAAGGCCGTCGATCAGGTAGTGGGAAACCACCAGGCTGACCGCGGTCGAGCCGTCCGTCAGGGGAAGGACGCCGAGATGCCAGCCGGGCTCGCATGCCGGATCAGCAGGCAGTTGTGAGCGTTCATCAATCCAGTCGCTAAGTTCAGCGCGCGGACGGGCGCACTCAGCGATATCGATGTCCGACGGCCCCCGATCTAAGACCCACCGATGCCGGGCGAACGGCAGCGGCGAACGCTCGATGCGCCGTCCCAACAACCCGTAACCGAGATTGTGGTGAAAGCGCCTCAGCCCATCGAAGTCAACAGCGTGCTCATAAACCCACACGACCTGTATGACTACCTCCTGGCCGGTGGCGCGATGCCCCGCAAACAAGGCGTGGTCACCCACCGCGAGCCGATTGTCCGGCCGCGCATCACCGTTGGATGCGCGGCCGTTAAAGGATGCGGCTTCCGCGGGCGCCAGCTTTTCGCACAGCAGCTCCGCCAAACCGCGAACGGTGCCAGTGGTGATGTCGCTGGAAGTGAGGCGTATTCCCGTTTCGGTCTCGATGCGGTCACGTAGTTCGAGGGCGCCCAGCGAGTCAACGCCGTACTCGGAGAGCGGCCGGTCGGGGTCGATGCTGCGATGCAGGATCAGGCTGACCTGGTCGGAGATCAGACGCCGCAGCCGGGTGGGCCACTCGTCTGGGGGCAGCTCGTCGAGCTCGGCACGCCGTTTGCTTGTGCTCGTTGGGTTTTGCCCGTTGGGGCGAAATGCTTCGGCGAAGGGGCTGCGTTGGGCGAAGGCGGTCGAAACGGTGCATCCGCCGTGTGTCGGGGATTCCTGGCCGTCGCGGCTCAACCACAGCCGACGATGCGTCCAGGTCGGCAGCGGCGCGTCCACCAGCCGCCCATTCGGGTAGAGCACGGAGAAGTCGACCGCGGCGCCCGCACTGTGCAGATCCACCACAAAGCCACGCAGCCCGTGGGCTAGCGCTTGTTCGCGGCGCATGCCGGCCAGAGCAGCCGCCTGCATGTCGAGGCTGCGGGCGGTCTGCTCGACAGCGTGGGTGAGCAGCGGGTGTGGTGCCAGCTCGGCGAAGACCCGGTAGCCGTCCTCCAAAGCGGCCTGTACCGTCTGGGCGAACCCCACCGTGTGGCGCAGATTGTCCGCCCAATAACGGGCATCGCACACCGGCTGCTCGCGCGGGTCGAACAGTGTCGCCGAGTAGAAGGGAACCTCCGGTGTCATCGGGTTGAGCTCTGCGAGGACGCCGGTCAGCTCGTCAAGGATCGGATCGACTTCGGGGGAGTGTGAGGCGACGTCGACGGCGATCTCGCGGGCCATCACATCACGCTGCTCCCACGCCGCCACCAGCTCGCGAACCGTCTGGGCGGCACCGCCGATCACCGTGGACAGCGGCGAAGCCACCACCGCCACCACGACGTCCTTGACGCCGCGGGCCGTCAGCTCCAAAAGCACTTGCTTGGCAGGCAATTGCACCGACGCCATCGCGCCGGAACCGGCGATGCGCGACATCAGCCGCGAGCGGCGGCAGATGACGCGCACCCCGTCGTCCAGCGACAGCGCACCCGCGACGACAGCCGCCGCGGTCTCGCCGAGCGAATGCCCGATCACCGCGCCCGGACGCACCCCGTAGGCCTTCATGGTGGCGGCCAGCGCGACCTGCATGGTGAACAGCGTCGGCTGCACCCGCTCAACGCCGGTCACCACCTCAGGCGCCGTCATCGCCTCGGTCACCGAAAACCCGGCCTCGCGCGCGATCAGCGGCTCGACTTGCGTGACAGTGGCGGCAAACACCGGTTCGGTGGCGAGCAAGTCCGCGCCCATCCGGGCCCACTGCGCACCCTGCCCGGACAACACCCACACCGGACCCCGATCATCGCGCCCGACCGCGGCCTGATACGGAGTATCGCCCTCGGCGATCTCGCGCAAAGCCTCAGTGAGCTCCGGCAGGCTGCTGGCAATGACGGCGGTGCGTACCGGGCGGTGTGCGCGCCGACGCGCCAGGGTGTAGGCCAAATCCGGCAAGGCCACGTCCTCGTGTGCATCTACCCAGTCAGCCAGGCGGCTGGCGGTGCGGCGCAGTTCGTCGGCCGAGGTGGACGACAGCGGGAACAGCAGTGGTGCCGCAGCCGCCGGTTCAGCTGGGATGTCCTCGGGCGCAGCGGCTTCGGGAGCCTGTTCTGGTGCTTGTTCCAAGATGGCATGCACGTTGGTTCCAGAGAGCCCGTACGCCGACACCGCCGCCCGCCGGGGCACGTGACCGCTGCTGGGCCACGTCGTATTTTCCCGTGGCACAAAGAGTTTCGTGTCAATGCGGGCAAGTTCATCAGGCAGGCGGGTGAAGTGCAGATTCCGTGGAACCACACCATGCTGCAGCGCGAGCACCGCCTTCATCAGCCCGAGAGCTCCGGAGGCCGACTGGGCATGGCCGAAGTTGGTCTTCACCGACGCCACCGCGCAGGGGCCATCGACGCCGTAAACCTCGGCAAGGCTCCCGTATTCGATGGGATCCCCGACCGGGTTGCCGGGGCCGTGCGCCTCCACCATGCCGATGCTGCAGGCGTCCACGCCCGCGACAGCCAACGCCGCCCGATAGGCTGCGGTCTGCGCGGTCGCCGATGGTGTCGCGATATTCACGGTGTGGCCATCCTGGTTAGCGGCCGTGCCGCGCACCACCGCCAGGATCCGGTCGCCATCCCTTAGCGCATCCGGCAGGCGCTTAAGCAACACCACTGCAGAAGCCTCGCCGCACACGTACCCGTCCGCCGCGACGTCGAACGCATGGCAGCGTCCGGTGGGAGACAGATGGCCCTGCGCCGTCTCTGCGAGGAACTTCCGCGGTTCCAGCATCACGAAGGCGCCGCCCGCGAGCGCGAGATCGCTTTCGCCGTCGTTCAGGCTGCGACAGGCCATGTGCACCGAGAGCAGGCTAGAAGAACATGCGCTGTCCACCGTCAGCGCGAGACCGTGGAGTCCCAGGGTGTAGGCGATCCGCCCGGACGCCATGCTGAAAGTGTTGCCGCTAAAGCCATACGGCCCCTCCACTGCGTGGGAATCGGCGGTCACCAATTGATAGTCGAAACGAGTCAGCCCCACAAACACGCCGGTCAGCGAGTCGGCCATTGTCTCCCGGGTCAGACCGGCGTGCTCCATGGCCTCCCAGGAGGTTTCCAGCAACAACCGGTGCTGCGGATCGAGCGCGATCGCCTCGCGCTCATTGATCCCGAAGAACTCAGAATCGAAGCCGGCAACGTCGTCGAGGAAGGCGCCCCACTTCGATACCGACCGACCCGGCACCCCGGGCTCGGGGTCATAGTATTCGTCGGCGTCCCATCGGTCGCGTGGAATCTCGGTGACCAGGTCATCGCCGCGCAGCAACGCCTCCCACAGTTGCTGCGGGGAGTCGATACCTCCGGGAAGCCGACAGGCCATGCCGATGACAGCAACCGGAGTGACCGCCATGGTGTTCATAGTGGGCGAAGAATTCGCCCAAGCTGAGCGGTGGGCACGATCAACAATCGTCGCGAACCTCCTCACAGCAACGACCAAGTAGCCTGGTCCGCTGCTTGACTCAGCAATCGTAATTCAGGTGGGAGTTTCGTGGGGAGAGGATGGCCTCGAACCCTTGGGCTAGAAGGGATCGAGGCCGTCGTGCTCAGGACTGTAAGTGATCAGCCGACGTTGTGGGACGTAATCTTGCCGTCGGAGCTGTTGGTGTTGCCGGCTGAGTTAGCTCGTGTGGATGCGTTGTTGGATGATCCGGTGTTCTTCGCGCCGTTCGCAGCGTATTTCGATGCGCGGATCGGTCGAAACGATCAAACTGACCCACTACCTTTTTGTCTGGACGGCGGCTGAAGGATAGGCGGCTACTTAACTTCTCTTTCCGAAGGTGCGGCGGCGATGGCCACGGTAACCTGATGCGCGTGGTTGAGACATCCGTTCCGACTATGCTGCGCGAGCATGCCCGTCTGCAGCCCAATGACACGGCATTCACGTTTATTGACTACGAGCAGGACTGGAACGGCGTTGCCGAAAGTCTGACGTGGTCGCAGCTGTATCGGCGAACACTGAACGTGGCACGGGAGCTCAAACATTGCGGGTCGATGGGTGATCGCGCTGTCATATTGGCACCACAGGGGCTTGACTACATCGTTGCGTTTCTCGGCGCATTGCAGGCCGGACAGATCGTGGTTCCGCTTTCGGTTCCGCTGGGTGGCGTCAGCGATGAGCGTGTTAGTTCGGTGCTGCGCGACGCGTCGCCGTCGGTCATTCTCACAACGTCCCCTGTCGCAGGCACCGTCGCCGAGCATGTTAAGT
>NZ_JBKQOI010000243.1:0-13357 GCF_052145595.1 Mycobacterium sp.
TTGAGCATGGGCGTACCTTCCCGAACCAGCGCGCTAACGCCGGCTCTTGATCAGAACTACTTGGACTTTCAGATCATCCTCGGGAAGGTGCGCCCCTTCACGTCACCAGGCCGAGGGCCATCCACAGTTCTGATCATTGCTCGCTAGGAACTATTTTCGTACACTGACCAGGTAGCTGAATAGGGTTCGAGTCCCTCCGCCCGCACCAACAGTCCCAAGCCGGTTATAGCAGCTCGCGGGCTTGTTTCACGTCGGCAGGGACGGCTGGGCGCGGTTTGGGCACACTTTGGGCAAATCCAGCGCCTCCGCCACGGCATCGAGATCCGTGTCGAAAAGATCGGCGTAGGTGTCCAGGGTGATCTTTGCTGACTGGTCGCCGAGCATCCGCGACAACGCCAACACGTTCGCCCCGGAGCTAATCGAGATCGACGCGCACGTGTGCCGCAGATCGTGCGGCGTGATCTTCTGCACCTTGGCTCCATACCGTCTTGGACGCGCGATGACTGTCGAACGGTTCCCGCGCGCACCGGGAGCGGACAGCTGCCCACTAATCCGTTTCGGCGAAAGGCAGTCCTGTACGACAACCCAAAACCGCCTAGAATTCTTTTGTTCTGACGGATGGAGGACCGCCGGGCTAGTGACAACCAGGGGCTAGCTAAAAGGTGGACCGACATGTCGTATGCGATCGCGGCGCCCGAGATCATCGCGTCGGCGTCTTCCGACTTGGCCAGTATCGGCTCGACGCTCAGCGCGGCCAGCACGGCGGCGGCAGCCCCGACTACGGGGCTGCTGGCCGCTGCTGAGGATGAGGTGTCAGCGGCGACCGCCCAGCTGTTTGGCACCTATGCCAAGGACTATCAGGCGGTCCTCGCGCAGGCAGCCGCGTTTCATGAGGAGTTCGCGGCTGCGTTGGCCTCCGCCGGGAACGCCTACGCGGCGGCCGAGGCCGTCAACGCCAGCGCGATCTCTGGCGCGCTGGGACAGCTGACCTCACCCATCCATTCGTTGTTGGTCGGAGCCCCTGGGACCCCGACCCCCAACGTGATGTCGCCGTTGACGGCACCAACCGTAGCTTTGGTCATGGGCGGCAGCGGCGAGCCGATACCCCCACCACCCTTCGTCGAAGCTCTCAACTACCTCAACCTGAACTTCTCTCCGATTGCCAACGCGCAAGGACTGTTTACTCCCGAAGGCTTATATCCGCTCACCGGTGTCAAGACCTTGCCCCTCGACGTGTCGGTGAGCCAAGGCGTCCAGATTCTCGATACAGCGATCAAGCAGCAACTGGCCGCCAGCCCCACGGGCAGCGTCGCCGTCTTTGGCGCCTCGGAGAGCGCCATCATCGCCTCGCTGGAAATGCACAACCTGGCGAACCCGACGCTCAACCCCCACCCGCCGACCGCAAATCAACTCGGCTTCACCCTAATTGGTGATCAAGTGAATCCCAATGGCGGCATCTTGGCGCGCTTCCCGGGCTTCCCGGCGGGTTCGAACCTGAGCCTCCCGAGTCTGGGGATTACGTTCTATGGCGCGACGCCCTCGAACACGATCTACCCGACTCAGATCTACACGCTGGAATACGACGGATTCGCCGACTTCCCGCAGTACCCGATCAACTTCATTTCCGACCTGAACGCCTTTGCGGGCATCTTGTTTGTGCACAGCATGTATGTGGACTTGAATCCGTCGGCTCTACCCCCTGGCTACGCCATTCAGCAATTGCCGACGTCGCCCGGCTACGCCGGCGTCACCAACTACTACATGATGACCACGCCGAACGGTCTGCCGCTGTTGGAGCCGCTGCGGGCGATACCGGTTATCGGCAACCCACTAGCCGACCTGCTGCAGCCGGATCTGACCACGATCGTCAACCTGGGCTACGGGAACCCCAACTATGGCTGGAGCCAGGGGCCGGCGGATGTGCAGACCTACTTCGGACTGTTCCCGCATGTCAGCCAACAACTTATCGCTCAGGATCTGATCGCCGGAGCCCATCAGGGAGCCACCGCCTTCGTGAGCGACATCCACGCGGAAGCCGCGGGCGTGTCACTGTCCAACGTCTCGCACTCGCTGGCATCGATGACGGCAACGGGCGAAGGGCACGTGTCCCTGCCCACGCTGACGTCCGCGGTAGCGGCGGCCTTGTCGCCCGACAGCATCATCGGGGAGATCCAGGGGGCGGTCACCAATGTCGCCAACGGGATCTCGGGTACTGCCGCGAACCTTTACGCAATCGCGCTTCCGACGGCAGACATCGCGAATGTCGTGGTTACCGTGCTCCCGGCCTATGACATCAACCTGTTCCTGAGCGGGATCCAACAAGCGATCGACGGGAACGTTCTCGGCGGATTGCAATATGCACTCGTCGCTCCGCTTGCCGCCGACACGGCATTGCTCACAATGGCTGGTGGTTTTGAGCTTCTAGTCGTGGCGTCAGCGCTCTAATGCCAGGCTCCGCGCTTACAGCCCTCGATGCGTGGCCTGCTCACCCTGGTTGTCAGCTGAACAAATCGCGGTGCTGTTCGACGTATTGCCGCACAGTCTGTGCGGGGTGGCCGGTGATGTCTTCCACATCGTGGGTTGAGCGGTTGTAGCGGTCCTCGCTGTGCAGCCGGGCCATCGTGGCGATGTGTTGGTGTACGTGCGGCGGCAGTGCCAACTCGTCGAGATCGCGTAGCCACTCGTCATAGGGCGGCCGAACCGCGCTGACGGGTCGGCCCAGGGCCTGTGCGTATTGATCGGCGAGCTCGTCGGCGTCAAGAGTTGCCGGGCCGGTCAATTCATAGACCGCACCGAGATGGTCCTGCGGTGCGGACAGCACCGCGGTGACGACGTCAGCGACATCACTGGACGCGACGGGCGAAGTGCGACCGGTTCCGAACGGCAGGGACAGTTGGCCGGTTTCCCGGATCGAGCGCGCGGCCAACAATGCAAAGAGCGGGTTCTCCAACAAGACGGTCGGCCGGATGTGCACGGCCGGAACGCCCGACCAATTGATGACCTGCTCCGCTAGCCAGTGCAGGCGTTGTTGCTTGGATTCCGCTGTGCTGGTGGCCGTCATCTGGGAGACCGTCATCTGCGACATGTTGACCAACACTTCCAGGTTGCCGAGTTCCTTTGCGGCCACGCACACCACGGCAGTGGCTTGCAGGTAATCCGGTGACACGCTCATGTTGAAGAACATCCGGCTGACGCCGGACATCGCCGCGAAGACGTCGACAGGGTTCGTCAGGTCCCCGGCGATCACCTCGGCGCCGAGATCACGCAACGCATCGGCGCGAGAGTCGTCGTGGTGGACCATGGCGCGAACGGCCTCGCCGCGGCCGCGCAGTTGCCTCACCACCTGCGGGCTGATCCCGGCGACGCCCCCGCCGGCGCCCGTGATGAGGCAGGTCGGTGACTCGGCCATGAAAAGCACCCTTGTCTCAGCTCATTTGCCCGCATAGCGCACGCGTCCATACGGCGGGCGATCTCGGGAGGTAATCCTACTTCGGCGAAGAGTCGACCGGGGCACCCGAGGTTGACCGCAAGTAAGGTAACCCTTAGTTTATGGGGGGTAACCGACGTCGTCGCAGATTCGGAGTTCGTGCGGCTGCTGATGGCGGCCTCGATTCGGGTCTGGTCGCGGTGATGCCGCTCGGCCCGTCCGATTGACCAGGTCATGACGGATCTCAGCGCCACGGGAAAGGACCGGTGATGGCACGCGGGTTTCAGGGGGTGATACTGCGGAGTTTCGGTGCCCGCGACCACACGGCGACTGTCATCGAAACCATCCGCATCGCACCACATTTCGTCCGGGTGCGGATGGCGTCGCCCACCTTGTTCGAGGACGTGGAGGCGGAACCCGCGGCGTGGCTGCGGTTCTGGTTTCCCGACCCGGATGGGTCGAATACCGAGTTCCAGCGCGCATACACGATCTCCGAGGCGGACGTCGCCGCCGGCCGGTTCGCGGTCGACATCGTGCTGCACGACCCGGCCGGCCCGGCGTCGTTATGGGCGCGCACCGTGGAACCCGGCACGACGATCGCGGTCATGTCCCTGATGGGCACGTCGCGTTTCAAGGTGCCCGACGAGCAGCCGGCCGGCTATCTGCTGATCGGTGACTCGGCATCGATCCCGGGGATGAACGGGATCGTCGCGACCGTCCCCGACGATGTCCCGATCGAGATGTACCTCGAGCAGCACGACGACAACGACACGCTGATCCCGCTCGCGAAACATCCCCTGCTGCGGGTGCATTGGGTTGCGCGAGGCGACGAGAAGTCGTTGGCCGAGGCGGTCGAAAGCCGGGACTGGTCGGACTGGTATGTGTGGGCGACACCCGAGGCCGCGACTCTCAAGCATGTCCGACGGCGGCTGCGTGACGGGTTCGGGGTTCCCAAGTCCGCGATGCACGCCCAGGCCTACTGGACCGCCGGGCGAGCGATGGGCACCCGCCGCGGCGACGAGCCGGACCCCGCCCTGGCTACCGCGCCGGCGCCCGATGAGATGCAGCGCGACAACATCGCGGCACGTCGCAGCGGGCGGACGTTTCAACGAATTCGGGCGGCAGCAACACGAGGCCGCGGAGCACCAGATCCTCGCTGACTAGGGCGCGGCGGGTCTTGCCGTATGCCTTACAGTTGATCGATCAGTCGACCGGCTGAGGACTGGAGGCGTGCTGGTTATGAGTGCTGTGGTGTCGATTCCGCGGTACCCCGCCGATGTGACCCCAGAGTGGCTATCGACGACGCTCAGCCAACGGGGCACGCCCGTCGAGGTGTCCGATGTCGACATCGCTGCAATCGGCACCGGGCAGACTGGCGCCACCTATCGGGTGACGGCCGGCTACGCCTCGGATCCGGCCGATCTGCCGCCAACCTTTGTGATCAAACTGCCGGCCCAGGACGACACCGTCCGCGACCGGGTCGTCATCGGGTATCGCAGCGAATGCGCGTTCTATGCTTCCGTGGCCGATAGGGTCCAGGTGCCGACGCCGCAGTGCTTCTATTGCGAGATTAGTGAAGACGCCATGGATTTCGCCCTGTTGCTGGCCGATCAAGCGCCGGCGGTGCAGGGCGATCAGCTTGCCGGCTGCGGTGAACGGGAAGCGCGCCTCGCGGTTACCGCTCTGGCAGGCCTGCACGCGCCGAGTTGGTGCGATCCGGTCTGGCTGGATTTTCCCGGCATCGCGTTCGGACGGCCGGACCAAGCTGCCGCCACGGGCATGGGCGAGGTGGCGCGGATGAGCGCCGGCATCACGCTGGAGAAACTCGGCGATCGACTGAGCGCAGAAGACCGCGATACGTTCAGTAAGGCAATGGGTTTGGTGGAGCCTTGGCTGCTTGCCGAGTACGAGCGATTTGCCCTGCTGCACGGCGACTATCGTCTCGACAACATGCTGTTCGATCCAGACCGAACGCGGGTCAGCGTGGTCGATTGGCAGACGCTCGGCGTAGGTCTGCCGGCGAGGGATCTCGCCTACTTCACCGCAACCAGCCTGAATTCACAACTGCGCGCATCCCTCGAAGAGGACCTCGTCGCCGACTATCACCGAGCGTTATCAGCTTGCGGGGTCACCGACTACGACCGCGAAACATGTTGGCGTGATTACCGGCTCGGAGTGCTGCAGGCACCGCTGATCTCGGCGCTGGGATTCGCCTTCGCGGCCGCCACTGAGCGCGGCGACGATATGGTGTTGACGATGCTGCGGCGGGGCTGTCAGGCCATCCGTGATCTGGGGACTCTGGAACTGCTCAGCTGAGCAGCCGGTATCCGGCTTTCTGCACCGCGAAGCGTGTCAGTACTGCGTCGAGCCTTGGTCGACCCGGATTTGAGCGGCGGTGACGTTGCGTGATTCGTCGCTGGCCAGCCAGCACACGGCGTCGGCGATCTCTTCCGGCTCCGCAACCCAGTTGGGCAGAAATGGCGTGAGCATGTTGGACAGCTGCGGGTTGGTTTCCGTGGCCTTGCCCATCGCCTCGACCATCTCGCGTGATCCCATGGGGGTGTTCACCGGGCCCGGGTGAACGCTGTTGACCCGGATCTTGTGTTTGCCCAATTCGGCGGCGAAGGCGCGGGCCAATCCGGTGACGGCGTGCTTGCTGGCGGTGTAGTGCACCATGAACGGCTGCATTTTTGCCCCGGCCGCCGAACTGATCAGGATGATCGAGCCGCCGCGCCCGCCTTCGATGATCTTGTCCGCGCCGGCCATCACGGTGTTCCAGGTGCCCGTCACGTTGACGTCCATCACGTCGCGAAAGGATTCGGGCGTGATGTCGTTCCAGGCCTGCGGGGCGGCGACACCGGCGTTGGCCACGATGATGTCAAGGCGTCCGAGCGCGGCGACCCCGTCGTCGACGGCCTGGCGGAGTCCCTCGAAGTCGCGGGTGTCGACGGCCGAGGCGAGGATCCGGCGGTTCGTTTCTTCAACCAGGCGAACCGTTTCGGCGAGGTCCTCCTCGGTCGCCGGCGGGTAGGGAACACAGGACGGAAGCTTGCCGGCGATGTCGACGGCGATGATGTCGGCGCCCTCCCGGGCCATCCGAACGGCGTGCGCCCGGCCCTGGCCACGTGCCGCTCCGGTGATAAAAGCAACCTTCCCAGCGAGTCTGCCGCTCATGAGTTCTCCTCGATGCTGTGTGCGTGTGGTTTTCGCCGATGCGGCGGGGTTATCAGCGCTGTGCCGCCTTGACCAAGTTCGACCCGATGATCAGACGCTGAATCTCACTGGTTCCCTCGTACAGCCGCAGCAGGCGCACGTCGCGGTAGATGCGCTCGACGGGAACGCCGTGCATGTAGCCGCTGCCGCCGTGAATCTGAACCGCGAGATCTGCGACCTGGCCGGCCATTTCGGTGCAGAACAGCTTGGCCGCCGACGGGGCGATCCTGCGGTCTTGATCGGTGACCCACAACCGTGCGGCATCGCGGACAAGCGCGCGGCCCGCCAGCACCCCGGTCTGTTGGTCGGCGATCATCGCCTGCACCAATTGAAAGCTTCCGATCGGTGCCCCGCCCTGGGTCGCGGTGGCGGCGTACGACACGGATTCGTCGAGTGCTCGTTGCGCGGCGCCCACCGCAAGGGCGGCGATGTGGACCCGGCCCCGCGCCAAGGAGGTCATCGCCGCGCGATAACCGATGTCTTCACTCCCGCCGATCAGCGCGTCGGTCCCCACCCGGACGTCGCTGAAGTTGACGTCGGCGGTCCACGCGCCTTCCTGGCCCATCTTGGCGTCCTTGGCTCCCACCTGAACGCCTGCGGTGTCCGCGGGAACCAGGAAGACGGCGATCCCCGGGCCCTTGTCGTCGGCCGGCCGGGTGCGCGCGAACACCACAAATAGGTTGGCGACCGGCGCGTTGGTGATGAACCGCTTCGCACCGGAGATCACCCAGGCCCCGTCCTCGCGAACGGCTTGGGTTCGCAGGCCCGCCGGGTTGGATCCGGCGCCGGGCTCGGTCAACGCGAAGGAGGCGACGACATCACCGGACGCCATCGACTCCAACCAGCGGCCCTTCTGCTCGTCGGTGCCGAAGCCGACGAGAACCTGTCCGGCGATGCCGTTGTTGGTGCCGAACATCGACCGCAGCGCCAGCGAGGTGTAGCCCAATTCCATTGCCAGCTCGACATCTTGGACCAGGTTCAGGCCAAGGCCGCCCCACTGCTGGGGGATCGCGTATCCGAACAGACCCATCTTCTTGGCCTGGTCGCGCAGGTCATCGGGCACCCGATCGTCGGTCAGGATCTCTTGCTCGCGGGGGACCACGGCGGTGCGGACGAAGTGACGGGTCTGGGCGAGGATCTCCTGGAAGTCTTCGTCAGAGACCTCGGGGCCTTTGTTGTCTTCAGCGGTGGTCATAGGCAGACGCTCCTCGTTGGCGGTCGCCGGTCGTCCCCGGCGGGCCGGCGAGCCCGGCAGGCCCCGGGTGGGGAACCCGGCACGCGGCACGATCCTATATGAAATATGATATTCGATCGATGGGGTACCCCAGGACGGAAGCAACCCAAGGGAGGCGTGATCCAGGTGTCGTTGCTGAGCGGTCAGACGGCAGTCGTTACAGGTGGTGCGCAAGGTCTGGGCTTCGCCATTGCGCAGCGATTCGTCGCCGAAGGTGCGCGGGTTGTGCTCGGTGACGTGAACCTCGAGGCGACCGAGGTCGCGGCCAAACAGCTGGGCGGCGATGACGTCGCCCTGGCGGTGCGGTGCGATGTGACTCAAGTGGCCGACGTGCAGACCCTGATCCAGACCGCGGTCGAGCGTTTCGGCGGCCTGGACATCATGGTCAACAACGCCGGGATTACCCGCGACGCGACGATGCGCAAGATGACCGAAGAGCAGTTCGATCAGGTCATCGACGTGCATCTGAAAGGCACGTGGAACGGCACCCGGCTGGCGGCGGCGATCATGCGCGAAAACAAGCGTGGCGCCATCGTGAACATGTCGTCGGTCTCGGGAAAGGTCGGGATGGTCGGCCAGACCAATTATTCGGCGGCCAAGGCCGGAATCGTGGGCATGACCAAGGCCGCGGCCAAAGAGCTTGCCTACCTGGGTATCCGGGTAAACGCGATCGCTCCGGGCCTGATTCGCTCGGCCATGACGGAAGCTATGCCGCAACGCATTTGGGACCAGAAGGTCGCCGAGATTCCGATGGGCCGGGCGGGGGAGCCGAACGAAGTCGCCAGCGTCGCCTTGTTCCTCGCCTCCGATCTGTCCTCGTACATGACCGGCACCGTGATGGAAGTCACCGGCGGCCGCCACATCTGAGCCGAACGGAGTAGTGAAAATGCGCCAAACCGTGATTTGTGAACCCGTACGGACACCAATCGGGCGCTACGGCGGAATGTTCAAGTCTTTGACCGCCATCGACCTCGGCGTCGCCGCCCTGAAGGGCCTGCTCGAGCGAACCGGGATCGCGCCCGAGGCGGTGCAAGACGTCATCCTCGGCCATTGCTATCCCAGCAGTGAGGCGCCGGCGATCGGGCGTGTGGTGGCGTTGGATTCCGGCCTGCCGGTGACGACTCCCGGCATGCAGGTCGACCGCCGCTGCGGGTCGGGCCTGCAGGCGGTGATCCAAGCGTGTCTGCAGGTGGGCAATGGCGACCACGACCTCGTCATCGCCGGCGGCTGCGAGAGCATGAGCAACGTCGCCTTCTATTCCACCGACATGCGCTGGGGTGGCGCTCGTGGCGGTGTCCGGGTGCATGACGGGCTGGCGCGGGGTCGCAGCACTGCAGGCGGCCGTCATTATCCGGTTCCGGGTGGGATGCTCGAGACGGCCGAGAATTTGCGTCGCCAGTACGGCATTTCACGTCTCGAGCAAGACGAGCTCGCGGTGCGGTCACACCAGCGTGCGGTGGCAGCGCAGAAGGACGGCATCCTGGCCTCGGAAATTATTCCAGTGATCATCGGCACACGCCAGGGCGAGGAACTCATCGACACCGACGAGCACCCGCGTGCCGACACGTCTGTCGAGTCGCTGAGCAAGCTCAAACCCGTTCTGCTGAGCGATGATCCGGAGGCGACGGTAACGGCCGGCAACGCCAGTGGGCAAAACGACGCGGCGTCGATGTGCGTGGTGACCACGCCAGAGAAGGCAGAGGAGCATGGCCTGACGCCGTTGGTCCGCATGGTGTCGTGGGGGTTGGCGGGGGTGGCGCCCAACGTCATGGGCATCGGGCCGGTGCCCGCGACCCAGGTCGCGCTAGGCAAAGCGGGCCTGCAACTGCGCGACGTCGACCTCATCGAACTCAACGAGGCCTTCGCCGCGCAAGCGCTTGCGGTGATGCGGGAATGGAATTTCGGCGCCGTAGACCATGACCGAACCAACGTGCACGGGTCGGGAATCTCGCTGGGTCATCCGGTTGGTGCGACCGGCGGCAGGATGCTGGCCACCTTGGCGCGCGAACTCAACCGTCGCCAGGCACGCTATGGGTTGGAGACCATGTGCATCGGCGGCGGCCAGGGGCTAGCCGCAATCTTCGAACGGGTCGCCTCGACATGACCAGCTCCGGGTTGCCCCTGAGCGGACTGACCGTTGTGGAGGTATCCAGCTTTGTCGCCGCACCGCTGTGTGGCATGACGCTGGGGCAGCTTGGCGCGGACGTGATTCGCGTCGACCCGATCGGCGGCGCCTCCGACGTGCAGCGGTGGCCGCTGGCTGCGGACGGCACGTCGATCTACTGGACCGGACTGAACAAGGGAAAGCGTTCGGCCACCGTCGATCTGCGCGCACCCGAGGGCCAGAAGCTGGTCCAGCGGCTCATCATCGAGGGCGACGGCATCGTCGTGACCAACGCCGCCGGCCTGTCCTGGCTGAGCCATGATCTGCTGGCCGCCAAGCGTTCCGACGTGATCCACGTTCAGCTGCTCGGGCGTGGCGACGGTTCGACCGGGGTGGATTACACGGTGAACGCGGGCATCGGGTTCCCGCTCGTCACCGGTCCGGCCAATCATTTCGGTCCGATCAACCACGTGTTGCCGGCCTGGGATGTGTGCTGTGGCTTGTATGCCGCGCTGGCCGTCGTCACCGCCGTCCGCCGACGTGAACAGTCCGGGACGGGTACGCGGATCAGCCTGGCCCTGGAGGATGTCGCGCTGGCCACCGCGGGAAATCTTGGGCTGTTGACCGAACCTCAGGTCAACGGGACGCAACGTCAGCGGCTGGGCAATGCCATCTACGGCCAGTACGGGCAGGATTTCCGCAGTCGTGACGGGGTCGCGTTCATGGTTGTCACCCTGACCGGGCGGCATTTTCGAGACCTGGTCGAGGTGACGGGTACGAGCGCCGCGGTGTCGGCGCTGGCGGAGGCT
Organism: Mycobacterium sp.; assembly: GCF_052145595.1. Lineage (GTDB taxonomy): Bacteria > Actinomycetota > Actinomycetes > Mycobacteriales > Mycobacteriaceae > Mycobacterium. Next base: position 10,788 of record NZ_JBKQOI010000243.1, read on the forward strand.
TTGGGCGTCGACTTCAGTAACGAAGGCGACCGCTACCGATACCGCGACGCGCTGTCCGGGCTGTTCGCCGCCTGGTTCGCCGACCACACGGCTGAGAAGATCACTTCGGCACTATCGGACACCACCGTGCTGTTTGAGCGGTACCGCACCTTCGCCGAGGTCGCAAAAGACCCGAAGGTAACTGGTAATCCGCTCTTTTCCCGGCTGCACCAACCGGGCATCGGAGACTATTTCGCCCCGGGCATGCCGGCCGCTTTCGACGGCAACCATCCCGCCAGTGCAGCGGCGCCCGCCCTGGGACAAGACACCGCCGAGGTCCTTGCGCAGTACCTGGGGTTGACGGCCGCCGACATCGAGCGCTTGACGAGCGCCAAAACGATCGCCTGCTGAATAAGGCGGAAGGAAAATACAGCGCATGACCAAGCTCGCCCAAACCCTCGGCCTAACCGAATTTCAGACCGAAATCCTGGCTACGGTAAGGCAATTCGTCGATAAGGAAATCATTCCCACCGCGCCGGAACTCGAACGCGGCGACACCTACCCGCAACACATCGTCGATCAGATGCGGGATATGGGCCTGTTCGGGCTGATGATCCCCGAGGAGTACGGCGGACTGGGGGAGTCGCTGTTGACCTACGCGCTGTGCGTCGAGGAGCTGGCCCGCGGCTGGATGAGCGTGTCCGGTGTCCTCAACACCCACTTCATCGTCGCGTACATGTTGCGCCAGCACGGCACCGACGCGCAGAAGCGGCGCTTTCTGCCGCGCATGGCAACCGGCGAGTCCCGCGGGGCTTTTTCCATGTCCGAGCCGGAGCTGGGCTCCGATGTCGCCGCGATACGAACCCGGGCGCAACGTAATCCGGACGGCACCTACACCATCAACGGTCAGAAGATGTGGCTGACCAACGGCGGCAGCTCCACGCTGATAGCCGTGCTGGTGCGTACCGACGAGGGCGCGGACAAGCCGCACCGCAACCTCACCGCGTTCCTCGTCGAAAAGCCAACGGGTTTCGGCGAGGTAGTGCCCGGTCTGCTGATTCCCGGCAAGATCGACAAGCTGGGTTACAAGGGCATCGACACCACCGAGCTCATCTTCGACGGCTACCGGGCAAGCGCCGACGACATCCTGGGTGGAGCCCCCGGGCAGGGCTTCTTCCAGATGATGGACGGAATCGAAGTGGGCCGGGTCAACGTGTCCGCGCGAGCGTGTGGCGTGGGCATTCGTGCGTTCGAACTCGCGGTGCGATATGCCCAGCAACGTCACACCTTCGGCAAGGCGATCGCCGAGCACCAGGCCATCGCGTTCCAGCTGGCCGAGATGGCGACCAAAGTCGAAGCGGCACACTTGATGATGGTCAACGCGGCGCGGTTGAAAGATTCCGGAGAACGCAATGACGTCGCGGCCGGCATGGCCAAATACCTTGCCAGCGAGTTCTGTTCGGAAGTAACCCAACAGAGCTTCCGGATTCACGGCGGCTACGGCTACTCCAAAGAGTACGAGATCGAGCGGCTGATGCGCGACGCGCCGTTCCTGCTCATCGGTGAAGGAACCAGCGAAATCCAGAAATCCATCATCAGCAAGCGACTGCTCGCCGAGTACCAGGTGTGACGCCATGAGTGTTCCGGATTTCGCTGCGCGGCCTCACCTTTCCGACGATGTCGCGCGCTTTATCCGCAGCAGGATCTTCGACGGCACCTACGCCGCGGGTTCCTATGTTCGTCTGGACCAATTGGCCGCGGAACTGGGGATCAGCGTCACGCCGGTGCGTGAAGCGCTGTTCGCGCTGCGCGCCGAGGGCTTGATCGCCCAGCAGCCCCACCGCGGCTTTGTGGTGTTGCCGGTCACCGGGCGAGACGTCGCCGACGTTGCGAACGTGCAGGCGCACGTCGGCGGTGAGCTCGCCGCGCGCGCCGCCATCAGCATCACCGACGAACAACTGCACGAACTCAAAGGGATCCAGGCCCAGCTCGAGGAAGCCTATGCCGGTGAGGACAACGAGCTGACGGTTCGTCTGAACCACGAGTTTCACCGGGCCATCAACGTTGCCGCGGACTCACCCAAGCTCGCCCAGTTGATGTTGCAGATCACCCGCTACGCACCGGAATCGGTGTTTCCCGCGATCGAGGGCTGGCCGGACCAGTCAATGAAGGACCATCGGCGGATCTTGTCCGCGCTCGAGATTCACGACGACAAGCTCGCCCGCGCCGCGATGTCGGAACATCTTGCCGCCGGCGCAATTCCCCTGATCGACCACCTCGTCTCGCGTGGCGTGGTGGCCGAAGCGAGCCGTCCGACTTCTCGGCGGCGTCGGCGCGGCACGGCCAGTTGAGCGCGGCTGCCCCTTCCCTCAGCGGCCGTCGCCGTTGGGTGCCAGCAGCACCTTGCCGCTGCGCGCGACCGATTCGGCTTCGATGACCGCGGCGCGAATGTCGTCCAAGCCGAATTTCTTGCCCGGTGAGGTGCTGAGGACCCCCCGGCGGACGAGGTCGACGATCTCGTCGATCAGCTGCGAGATAGCGGGTCGGCCGGGTGCGAAGAAGCCGGACTTGTCGAGGCGCGGCAGCCAGTA
>NZ_JBKQOI010000244.1:0-3025 GCF_052145595.1 Mycobacterium sp.
GCTGCCCGACCGGGTTGGGTGCCGTAATACCCTTGCCGCGGCCGTCGCTGGAGCCGGCGAGGCCGAGCAGCACCGCGTAGATCCGGTCACCGTCGCGCTCGGCGTCGGACAGTCGCTTGAAGACGAACAACGCGGCGCCCTCGCCCATCACGAAACCGTCGGCGCCGGCGTCGAACGGGCGCGTGCCGGTCGCCGAGAGCGCGCCGATCTTGCAGAACTTCACGAAAGCCGCTGGGTCCATGTTGCGGTCGACGCCGCCCGTGATCGCGGCATCGAAGTCGCCGGCTTGCAACCCGCGCACCGCGGCCGACATGGCGGCCAGCCCCGACGCGCACGCTGCGTCGGTGGTGAAGTTCGGGCCGCGGAAGTTGAACAGGTTCGCCACCCGGCCGGCTGTTATGTTCGCCAGTTCTCCGGGCATGGTGTCTTCGGTGATCTCGTCGCACCCGGCGACAAACGACGCGTGGGTCTCGGCGAGCACGGCGTCGCGCACCTCCGTCGGCAGCGCGGCGAACGACGGGGCGGCGCTCAGTTCGCGTGCGAACGCGGGAAACTGGATCCGCAGGTTGCTGCGGTGCTGCTTGTCGCCGCCGATCGCGCTGCCGATGATGACGGCGACTCGCTCCGGGTCTACTGTCCAGTCCGGCCAGCCGGCGTCGAGCAGCGCCGAACGGGTGCCCGCGACCGCCCACATTTGCCCGCCGTCCATCTGCGTGCTGACCGTCGGCGGGATCGGCAGCTTCCACGTCAGTGGCTCCCAGGCAAAGTCGCGGACCCATCCACCGATACGCGAGTACGTCTTGTCCGGCGCGTGTGGGTCGGGGTCGTAGTACAACTCGGGGTCCCACCGCTCGGGCGGCACGTCGCTGATGCTGTAGCGGCCCGCCTTGACATTGGCCCAGAACGTGGCCGCGTCTGGCGCGTCAGGCATGATCGCGCTGACACCGACCACCGCAATCGGCTCTGACAATCGGATCGTCATGCTGCTCAGGCCTCCCGTCCGTAAAGCGCATCCGCCACCAGGTTCATGTCAGCGAGCAGACCGAACTGCGCGGCCCGCACCCGGTCGAGTGGCAGGTTTGCGGCCAGATCCGCCCCCGTACCCGCCCCGGACACCCATCGCAAGCCCTCTTCGGCGACCTTCAACGCGGCCTCTCGGGCAAACACTCGGCTGACGGCGGCCAGCGCCGCGGGCGTGAAGCGGGTGTCGGCCTTTTCCGGCAATTCGTTGGCGGCAGCCGCCGCGGCGCGGCGGGCCAGCGCGCCCGCGCATTCCGCGTAGGCGGTCAGTTCGCCCAGCCGCAGCAGAACGTGCTGATTTCTGGTCAGCCGACCCACCCGGCAGGCCTCCAGCACCGCAGCCAGGCACTCCTGTGCCAGCGCGGCCGTCGGGCCGCCGCAGTCGTCGGCAACATCGGCGAGCTCGCACGCCATGTCGCGGTAGTAGGCGCCGGATGTCTTGAGGTGCTGCTGCCACCGGTCGCGGGCGATCGTCATCTCCAGGATCTCTGAGGTCCCCTCGTAGATCATGGTGATCCGGACATCGCGCTTGATCTTTTCCACCATGTAATCTCGGGTGTAGCCGTATCCGCCGTGCGCTTGGATTGCCGCTTCGGCTGCCGCGTTGCCGGCCTCGGTCGCCAAGTACTTGGCGATTGCCCCCTCGGTGTTGAGCGCGCCACCCTCGCCCTCGCCGGCGTCGATGCGTGTCGCGGTCTCCTCCAGGAAAGCTCGTGCGGCTTCCAGTCGCACCGCGTGCGGCACGATCAGCTTGTGCGTGAAGCCCTGCTTGTTCGCTAGCGGCGCGCCGCCCTGCACCCGGTTGGCGGAGTAGGCGATCGCGCGGTCGAGGGCACCCCAACCACCGCCAAGGCCGAACGCGGCGACCATCACCCGGGTGTAGCCAAAGACCTGCTGGGCCTGGATGAGGCCGCGGCCCTCCTCGCGGCCCACGAGATTCTCAGCCGGTACCACCACGTCATCGAGAAACAGTGCGGCGGTGTTCGACAGCCGGATACCGTGCTTGTCCTCCGGTGGCGCCGCCGAGAAGCCTGCGGTGTCCTTCTCCACGATGAACCAGGACGGGCCGCCGGGGGCCAGTGCCAGAATCGAGTAGACGTCGGCGATCGAGCCGTTGCTGATCCACTGCTTACGCCCGGTGATCCGATATGCGGTCACCTGCCCGTCGGTCTCGACCGGAGTGGCCGTCGTCTTCATGGCGCCCAAGTCGCTACCCGCCTCGGGCTCAGTCGCGCCGTAGGCGAACAGGATGCCCTCCTCGGCGATGCGCCCCAGCCACTCCTTGCGCTGCTCGGAGGTCGCGCCGATCAGGATCGGGTCGGTACCGAGAAACGTGGCGAACACCGAGGTCGCGACCCCGATGTCGATGCGCGCAAGTCGTTCACAAACCCGATACGAGTCGAACGCCCCGCCGCCCAGCCCCCCGTACTCCTCGGGGATGAACACCAGGTGCACGCCGAGGTCCTCACCGCACATCGCACGGATGGTTTCCTCCGGACAGATGTCCTCATGGTCGAGTTCCAGCAGGCGCTCGTCCGGGAGGTTCGCGGCGACGAACTCGTCCAATGAGTCCAACATCATGTCCAGGGTGTCCCGGTCCAGGCCGACGGTCGCGGTCATGGCTCTCTTCCTTTTCGTCCGTATAGCAACGGTCAGCCGACGAATTCGACAGTGCTGCCGGGAGTCAGCCGCTTGACCTGACCATGGCATTCCACGTCGATTCCGCCGGCACCCCGCGGATCCACGCTGATGATCACGCCCCTGCCGCTGACCCGCAGGTGCAGGTGCAGACCGCGGTAGTGGATCGGCACGGCCAACTCGCCGAGTGTTTCCGGCCAGTGCGGGGAGAGGATGATGCGGTCGGCGCGGGTTTCCAGGCCGGTAAAGCAACGCTGCATGAGGTCGACGCTGCCGGCCATTGCCGCGAGGTGAACGCCTTCCGACGTGGTGCCGCCCTGGATATCGGCAACGTCGGAGATCAGAGCCTGTTGGAAGAACTCCATTG
>NZ_JBKQOI010000245.1:0-9644 GCF_052145595.1 Mycobacterium sp.
TCGCCGTTGTGAGGGATCCGCGCGCGCTCGGATTGGTGCTGTGCATCAGATCGACATTCTCCTGAACCAGTCAGTTTTGACTGGTTTGGAGGCTAGCGGTCGCGCTGCGGCGGGTCAATGGTCGGTCAAACGAAGAACTCGGAGGTCGCCTGTCCGGGCGCAGACGGCGACGTGCGCTCCTCGGACGGGAAAAGCCCGGCTACCAGCCCGGGGCGGAGCTATTGACCGACCCCGCGATCCCTGCTTTACTGGAACAATCTAGTCAGATCTGACTGGTTTTATGGAACGAGTCAACATGAACATCTCTAATCGAGCAGCTGCCCTCATGGGACGGGTGGGAATCGCCGAAAGGACCGACCAACTCGGTGCGGTGGCGATGAACGCGGCGCAGCTGCTCATGCACGGCGGGTTCGAGACGGGCGAGAAAGGCTCGCCGTTCGAGGTGGTTGCAAAGGAGCCGATGTACCGGCTGCGCCGGTATTTCCCGGATAGCGACAGCACCGGACGGCCGGCGGTGGTTCTCGTCCCGCCGATGATGTTCGTGGCCGACGTCTACGACGTGTCCTCTTCGTCGTCGGCGGTGAGCGTGCTGCATGAGCACGGCATCGACCCGTGGGTGGTCGACTTCGGCGCACCCGAACATGAGGAAGGTGGGCTGCAGCGGACGCTCGCCGATCACATCGTTGCGACTAGCGAGATCGTCGACCGGGTCCGGGACCTGACCGGCAGAGACGTTCACCTGGGCGGATACAGCCAGGGTGGCGTGTTCTCTTACTCCGTTGCCGCCTACCGCCGCGGTGCGGGGCTGGCAAGCGTCATCTCCTTCGGTAGCCCGGTCGACACCAAGTCGGTGGGCATATTCTCGTTGCCCGAACCGGTGATGGAATTCGCCGCAGACGCGATCGCAACGTTACTGGACCGCACGGGACTGCCCGGTTGGGCTACCCGCGAAGGCTTTCGGCTGCTCGATCCGGTCAAGAATGTGCGGTCACGAGTGCAGTTCCTGCGGCAACTGCACGATCGCGAAGCGTTACTGCCCAACGAGCGCCAGCGGCGCTTTATCGAGTCTGAAGGCTGGATCGCCTGGCCGGCTCCGGCGCTCGCCGACGCACTGCGGCAGTTCATCGCACAGAACCGGATGCTGTCTGGCGGCATGGTCATCGACGGGCAACCGCTGACCCTCGCCGACATCGAACGGCCCGTCCTGTGCTTTGTCGGCGAGAACGACCAGATCGGACAGCCCGAGGCGGTCCGGGCGATCCGCCGCGCGGCTCCGCGTGCCGAGATATACGAGGTCTCGCTGCCGGTCGGACACCTCGGCATCGTCGTGGGTTCAGCGGCAACGACCCGAACCTGGCCGACGGTTGCCGCCTGGGCATCGCATGTCGACAACGGCACGGAGATGCCCGAGATCATCGAGCCGATGGCCACCGAACCGTCGGAGGTCGCCTCCGACAGCAACGGACGCAACCCGCTCATCGCGGCGGTAGGCCAGGGATTGCAAGCCGGCTGGCGCTTGGGCGCGTCGACGCTCGACGCGACGTGGGCACTCACGGCGGGCGCCGCCGCTAATCTGCCGCGGCTGCTGCGCCTGGAATTGGTGCGCCCTGAGACGCGGGTGTCGCTCGGTTGCCTCCTCGACGAACGCGCCGAAGGCCACCCCGGTGCAGTCGGGTTCTTGTGGGAAGATCGCGCGCACACTCACGCTGCCCTGAAGACGCGTATTGACGCTGTGGTGGCGGGACTGCTGTCGGTCGGCGTGCGTCAGGGTGAACCCGTCGGCGTCCTGATGGACACCCGCCCCAGCATGCTTATCGCCGTTGCCGCGCTCGACCGGATCGGAGCGGTGGTCGTGTTGTTGCGCCCCGACGGGGCGTTCACCGAGGAGATCAAACTTGGTGGCACCGCGCGCATCGTGACTGACCCGGAACACGTCGACTCCGTCCGCGCGCAGACGGACGCCGAGGTGTTCGTGCTCGGCGGCGGCGGAGGACAACGGGACCTCGGCGTCGACGGCGTGATCGACCTGGAGCGCATCGATCCAGATGAAGTCATCCTCCCGACCTGGTATCGACCGAATCCCGGCCTGGCGCGCGAAACCGCGTTTGTCTTGTTCACCGGCGACGGTCCGTCGACGAGGGCGCGAATGATCACCAATGCCCGCTGGGCGCGGGCCGCCTTCGGAACCGCGACGTCGGCTGAGCTCGGACCGCGCGACACGGTCTTCAGTGTCAACCCGATCCACCACCCGTCGGGCCTCTTGATGTCCTTGGGGGGTGCCATCGCCAGCGGCGCCCGCTTTTCGATGGCGAGCCGCTTCGACCCCGACACGTTCTGGAACGAAGCCCGCCGCTACGGCGTGACCGTGGTGTCCTACACCTGGACACAACTCCGCGACCTCGTCGAGGCGCCACCGCATCCGGGTGAGCACCACCACACGATCCGCACCTTCATCGGCTCGGGGATGCCGGTTGGACTGTGGCACAGGGTCGTTGAGCGCTTCGCCCCGGCCCGGGTGGTGGAGTACTATGCCTCCGCGCAGACCGACGCGATCCTGGTCAACATGCCCGGCACAAAGGTCGGTTGCCTGGGCACCCCGCTTCCGGGCAGTCCCGAGCTGCGCATCGCCCGCATCGACGAAAAGACCCGGCAGCTGGCCCTTCGGGCCGACGGCTCCGCCGAGCAGTGCCGGCCCAGGGAAATCGGGATGTTGCTCTCCCGGGTCGAGCCGGGAATGTCGCAACCGTCGCGTCCGCTTCGCGGGCTATTCACTCCGGGAGACGCGTGGCTGCGGACCGGAGACCTCTTCTACCGGGATGAGGACGGCGACTTCTGGCTCGCAGGCAGTGCCGACTCGCTCGTCACTACCTCCCACGGGGTGGTCGGCGGGTCCGCGGTCGAAGACGCACTCGGCATCCTCGACGCGATCGACATGAGCGTCACATACGCCGTCCGTGGAGCGGACGGCGACGACCTCGCGGTCACCGCCGTCACGCTGCGATCCGGGCGATCGCTCGACGCCGAGGACCTCTCCGCAGCACTGAGCCAGCTGCCCCCGGACCGGCGACCGCATCTCGTGCGCGTTGTCGAGCGCATCCCAACCAGCACCTCGCATCGACCGCTGCCAAGCGCGTTCGCCCAAGGCGGCCGACCCGCGCCCGGCCCAGGGGTCTACCAACTGGATCCGCTCTCCGGCGAGTACCAGACAACAACAGTTGCAAAACCAGTCAGAACCGCCAACTCCCACGCGCGAAGGAGCCGATGATGAGCCAGGCACACGACTACGACTACCTGATTGTCGGGTCCGGCTTCGGCGGCAGCGTATCTGCGCTGCGCCTGGCCGAGAAGGGCTATCGGGTAGCCGTTTTGGAGTCCGGGCGTCGTTTCGAGGACCACGACTTCGCCGAGCGACTCTCACAGCTGCGCCGGACGATCTTTGCGCCGAAGCTGGGTTTGAACGGCATTCTGAGGATCACACCGTTCAAAGACGTCATGATCCTCAGCGGAAGCGGCGTGGGCGGTGGCAGCCTGGTCTACGCGCAGACCCTCTGGCGCGCCGGGGATGGATTCTTCGAGGACTGGCGCAACGTATGCGGGGACGCCCCGGATCTCGAAAAGTACTACGAATTGGCCGAGGGCATGCTCGGCGTCGTGACGCAGCCGCGGCGCACGCCCGCCGACGAAGCCATCGAGGCCATTTCCGTCGAGCTAGGTGTAGCCGACACCTTCCGCCCAGTCCCCGTCGGCGTCTACTTCGGCGAGCCCGGCGCGGTACACGCCGATCCGTACTTCGGCGGCGCCGGTCCGGCCCGGTCGGGTTGCATCGAATGCGGGTTGTGCCTGTTGGGATGCCGCCACAATGCCAAGAACACGCTGCCGAAGAACTATCTCTGGTTCGCCGAGCGCCTCGGTGTGCAGATCGATCCCGAACGCACGGTCACCTCGATCCGGCCGCTGGGGGCGGCGGACGGTTCAGACGGGTACGCCGTGACCAGCGAACGCACTGGCTCCTGGATTCGCAAGGACCGCCGCACGCAGACCGCACGCGGTGTCGTCGTAGCCGCCGGTGCCCTGGGAACCAACCAACTGCTCGCCCAATGTAAGAGGGACGGCGCGCTGCCGCGAATCTCTGACCGGCTCGGCCAGTTGGTCCGCACCAACAGCGAGGCGATGACCGCGGTGACCACACCGGACGACCGAGGATGGGGTCGCAGCGTTTCGATCACCTCGAGCATGCATCCCACCGGGAACAGCCATGTCGAAGCCGTCACCTACGGGCCCGGCGGCAACGTGATGGGTCTGATGTTCACATTGCTGACCGGCGATGGAACGAGAATCACCAGGCCGCTCAAGCTGCTCGCCCAGATCTGCAGGCACCCGATTCGATTTGTCCGCGTGACCAATCCGCGCGGCTGGTCACAGCGCTCGCTCATCACCGGCGTCATGCAGACCACCGACACATCGCTGTCGCTGGTGCCCAAGCGGCGGATAGTCGGCCGGCGGCTGCGGCTCACCACCCGCCAGGATCCGGACAACCCGACGCCCACCTTCCTGCCGGTGGCCAACGACATCGCCCGGCGGCTCGCCGACCGGACCGGTGGGACAGCGCAGAGTTGGCTGACCGAGGCGCTGTTCAACATGCCGATCACCGCACACATCCTGGGCGGTGCGGTAGCGGCCGACACCCCCGAGCACGGCGTTGTCGACCGCGAGCATCGAGTGTTCGGCTACCAGAACCTCTTTGTCTGCGATGGTGCGGTCATCCCGGCCAATCCCGGTGTGAATCCGAGCCTGACCATCACGGCGATGGCCGAGTGGGCGATGGCAGGAATCCCGGTCAAGCCGGGTACCCCGACGACAACGCCCCGCGCGGGGTTGATCCCCGCGAAACCGGCAGCAGTGTGAGCGTGTGCACCCCGACCCGCCCGGCGCTGCTCACCGGACGCCACGCGATCCGGTGGCGATATGGGAAGGGGTTAATTGCACCCGGCGGCGTTGACCCACCGACCGTTGTAGCTCACACATCCGGTGACGTTCGGGGGTGGCGGTGGGTCGTACGGCATGGGGGCGTAGTACGCCGGCGGCGGAACGTAAGGCGCAACCGCGTCGGCGACGTTCGCGCAGCCACTCACCGATACCCGTCGGCCGGCGCTTGCGCAGACGTCGGCGTTGGCGACCCCGGGTGTGCGAATTGTGATGATCGTCCCGGGGACGGCCACGAGCGCCAAGACGGTCGCCGCCGTGATAGTCCCTGACCGTTTCCAATGACTCATCTTGCTTGTCTCCTCACCGGCGTGACTGGCGTATCTATGTCGAGGGTGATGGTCGGGCGTAACACCACTTACGTGACTATTGACCCAAATTAGGTTGGTAATCGCAGCGATTTTTCAGGTCGGTGAGGGGTTGGCGGATCCCGTTGATTTCGGACTCAACCTGGGGGTTGGCGTTCATGTAGTTCTGGACGTCGCCGCGAATCTCCTCGTTCGGATGCCCACGAAGGCTGGTGAAGAAGTTGTTGACGTCCGGGTGAGTGAACAAGTAGACGCCCATCGCCGTCCCGACTGTGCCCGACGCCTGCGCCAGGTCGGCGGCCGTGCACCCAGGCGCCGGGACCGCAGGGGTTGGAGATGGCGGTGCGGGCGTGGGTTGAGCAAACGCCAACGAGGCACCCCCAAACAGCATCGCACCGGCCATCGCCGAAGTGCCGATCGCTCCCGCCAGTGCGCTACGCATGGCACGCCTTGAAAGCATCATGCTTGCTCCTTCTTATCGATACCACTCAGCTAAGCACAACAAAATAAGAGACTGCGGCGAGTAACAATTCGAAAGAAACGGCAAGAGCAAATCTTGCGGGCATCGACGGCGAGCGCCAATCCCACGCCTCGGCATCGGGTGTCGGCAGATTTCGAGACCGGTTGACCGGTCGAGGCATCCGGTGCTCGACGAATCCGCCAGCGGACGTTGACATCTCACCGCTGGTGGCGCAGCGAAGATCCAGGAGCGGCAGATTGAGGCGACACCGCAGACGCGGACCCCGGGGGCGTGTCGACGAGTGTCAGTATTGAGCCGACGCCGAGGCAGGAACAGAGAATGCACAATCAGACCGCGTTCGTCCTCACAGTTTTCGTGCTCTGCTACGCCGCCGTCTCCGGCCTGGTCCGACGCTGGTACCTGGCGCCCGCGCTGATATTCGTCGTCCTAGGGATAGTTCTCGGTCCGTCGTGCTTGGGGTTGATCGACGCGGGGTCCCACACGAAGGGTTTCACGGTCCTTTCGGAGCTGGCGCTGACGGTGATTCTGTTCAACCAAGCCTCCACGCTGAACCTGCGGACCGTGTTTCGGCGGGGCCATCTGCCAATGCGCCTGATGGCGATAGGAATACCCGTGACTATCGCCCTCAACACGGCAATCGCCGTCTTAGTGCTGCCGATGCTGCCGTTTTGGGAAGCCGTGTGCTTGGCCGTTATCGTGGCGCCCACCGAGGTGGCGTTGGTGGACGCCCTGCTCGAGGATCGGCGCATCCCTGAGCATGTCCGTCATGCGCTCTCAATTGAGAGCGGCCTTTATGACGGCTTTGCGCTGGCCGCTTTGCTGGCCGCGCTGGCGCTCGCCTCGGAGCAGACTCATCCCGCTCCGGTCCGCTGGGCCTGGTTCGCGTTTCGTACCGAGTTCGCCTCGCTGGCGATCGGCGTGCTCATCGGTGTGATCGGCGGCGTGGTGATCTCACGATCCAGTGCGCGCGGGTGGATGAGTGGCACCTGGGCGCAGCTGGCGACCCTGGCGCTCGCGCTCGTCTGCTTGGGGCTTGGCGAGCGGTTGCACGGCAGCGGGTTCGTCACCGCCTTCGTCGGCGGGTTGGCCTACGCAGTTGTTTCGCGCCGCAGCGGTACCCAGGTGGCGGCGACACAGGTCTCCGACGCGGCCGGCCAACTTCTCGAACTGCTGGTGTTCGCGCTTTTCGGCGCGCTGGCAGTCGTGCCGGCCTGGCGCGACGCTGGTTGGCGAGTTGTTGTTTTCGCAGCTCTCGCGTTGATCGTGGTACGTATCGCATCACTCGCGATCGCATTGGCTGGTAGCGGTTTGCCGAGGCGCAGCAAACTGTTCATGGGATGGTTCGGCCCCCGGGGAATTGGAACACTCGTGCTCGGCCTGATCGTGATCAAGGAAGGCGAGATACAACAGGGCACGTTGATCACTCAGGCCGTGGTTGTGATCGTCACGCTCAGCCTGATCCTGCACAGCATTACCGCTGCGCCGGGCATTCGACTCTGCCAGCAAGAAGACGACACACCAACCGACAGCCCACCGGAACGCCCAACAACGGTGTGATCGCACAGACCCACGACCGCGTCGTGTGGTGCTGGCGCTTCGTGTTGCTGAGGCTCCTGATTAAGCCGCGCACGGCGTGAGCGGCGGTCACTGCCGTCAGCAGTGAATTCCTGAATTGCAGCCCGGTTTCCTGCACCCGGACCTGAAATCGCGCACGGGCGCGGCGGGTCTGACACGATGACGCGGTGTCCGCACCCAACGGTCCCGCCCACGCGGCAGGGCCAAGCCTCCATCAGTTGACGACGCCGCGAGCGGCGGCCGTGGCCGGGGTTCTGTTCGCCTTGCTTTTCGGCGCCACGCTGATCCTGATCCGCTTGAAGATGCCAGAGGGAGTGGGTGACTCGGCGGAATGGCTCGACTCACAAAAAGACGGCATTTTAACGGCGACGAAGCTGATGCCGTTCGCCGGTATCACCTTCCTGTGGTTCATCGGCGTGGTGCGGGACAACCTCGGCCGCTACGAGGATCGGTTCTTCGCATCGGTGCTTTTAGGCAGCGGTCTGCTGTTTTTGGCGATGATGTTCGTCTCGACCGCAGTCGCCGCCGCGCTGGTGGCTACCAATGCGGGCGTCACCGATCCCGCGGCGCATGTCGAGGTGATCGCGTTCGGCAGGATGATCGTGGTGTCGGCCGCCAAAACCTACGCCATCCGAATGGCTGCCGTGTTTATGATTTCGCTGGCCACCATCTGGCTCAAGACCGGGCTGATGCCGCGGTGGCTCGTTGCCGTCAGCTATCTCGTGGCGCTCGGGTTGCTCATCGCGGGCGACGTCTCTATGTGGCTGACATTGGCATTTCCCGTCTGGGTGTTGGTCGTTAGCGCACTGATTTTGTTCCGCGCGGGCTACATCGACGAACAGCGTGCTGCCCTCGAGTGAGCGTGACTGTGCAAGGTCCTTATGGTGCCTTGCTATGCGCACGCTGAGTGCGAGTTGTGAACGGATGACGCCGCTTTCGCCTGATGCCACCGCCGACCCATGTCGCGGTTTATCTCTTGCTGCCGACGGGACCGCCCCGATCAAACTTGGCTTGGTTGCCCTCTCCGTCACGAAGACACCTTGTCGACGCCGCGCTAGCGTTAACGAAAGGTGAGGTTGAGTTCGTACGAACAGTGAGCAGCCGCTTCGGTCCGGCTCAGCAGCGTAGCGTCGGTCGCGTGCTCGGCACATCGGGCACGAGGAGAGTGGACACCAATGGCCGATGCGTCCGCATAATCAGCACCGGCACCGCTAGTCGCCCCGGGGCACTCACTTCAGTCGAAGTGTCCGGTCTAGATCGGGCAATCGCTCAGGCCACCCGGTGTTCCCAGAGGTCAAGTAGTTATCGACGGCGCCTGTGCGTTCCAACCAATAATGGACACCCCTCTGGCTCCGTTAGGCTTCCGAATGGCACCCTCAACGACGTTGTACTGTCCCTTAACCAAAGCGGGAGCGATCTCGGCCAAGGGGTGGCTTCGTCGGTGGCGGCGGTTGCGTTCTGGGCGGTGCACATGGGCGCTAGCCGCCGCCTCAATGGAAAGGCTGGAGAGTGGCAGAGCAACCCCTCGACGCCTCCACTCGTCTCGCGGCGCAACGCACACGCCTGGCTCAGGAACGAACCCTGATGGCCTGGATCCGAACGAGTACGTCTTTGATCGCTTTTGGTTTCACAATCTTCAAGTTTTTCGAGTATCTCGCAACGAATGAGAGGCGTCGCGAACCGATCCTTAGTCCCTGGGTCGTCGGGATGATTATGATCCTGGTGGGCCTTACGGGTTTAACGCTGGCGTGGATTCAGCATCGCCAGGAGATGAAGGTACTACGGGCAGAAGTTGGACCCATGCCGTACTCGATAGCGGGCATCATGGCCGGCTTCATCGCCGGTCTGGGTGCCATCGCGCTGATCCTCGTGGCCTTCAGGCTGTAGCGCTTCGCGTGATTCGCCAAACTGGGCACAATTCGCGCCATAATTGCCGACTTACCCAGTACCTCATCGCTTTCTCGCGCTTTGATGCGCTGGCTGATCGCCGACGTGGTGACGTGTAGCCGACCGGCCGCGGCATCAAAACTGTCCAACAACGACTTGAGGAGGTAGCCGGCTTCCGCCCTGGCCGCGACTGGTTGTCCGTTCGACGACGGCGAGATCTGAATGCGAGCGACAGGTTTCGATTCGGAAACCGTGTGCGTTCTGGGATATGCCGCATGCGGGACAGCCGCGGCGGTGCTGACTGGCGAGTTCTCCGAATGTTTGTCATCAACGGGCTGTTGTCGATCGGTGAGACGGCCTAGGGTGGGGTATCGGGCCCACGCAGACGAGCTCGCCGTGTAGCCGCCCAC
>NZ_JBKQOI010000246.1:0-8656 GCF_052145595.1 Mycobacterium sp.
GTCGCAACGGTGCTCTTACTGCGGGCATGTCGCGCCGGAAAACCGTAAGAGCCAAGCGGTTTTCCAGTGCGTGGCCTGCGGTGCGGGGCCGTGCAATGCTGACGTGAACGCCGCACGCAACATCGCCACCGGACGGGCGGTGACAGCACGGGGAGACCTCGGCGCTAGCCGGTCTGCGAACCGTGAACCTCAACTCTGTTCTCCTGCTGTCTAGGTGTAACGGGGTTGGAATCCACCGGCTCAAGCCGGTGGAGGACGTCAACCCTGCATATACCCTCCGGCGTCGACGGGAATCGATTGACCTGTGATGGTTCGGCTTTCGTCGCTGGCCAGGAACAGCGCCAGGTTGGCGACGTCTTCGGGCGAGGAAATATCCTGTAATGCAACGCCTTTGAGTGACTTCGCGCGCTGGGTCGCGAAGTCGACCCCCTGCTCGTCGGCGGTGCGCTGGACCCAGTTACGCCACAGCTCGGTGTCGATGGCCCCGGGCACAATGCAATTGCACCGGATGCCGTGTGGACCGACCTCCAAGGCAACGGCCTTGGTGAACGCCCGAAGCGACGCCTTGGCGGTGACGTAGTGGGTCTTGCGGACCAGGCCGGCGTAGCCGGCCGTCGACGAGAAGTTCAGGATGACTCCGCGGCGGCGTTGCAACATCGACTGGCTGAGCACTTCACGGGTGCACAGCATCGCCGCGGTGACGTCAATGGCGATGGTGGCGTTCCAGTTGTCCAGGGTCTGCTCCCAGATCCAGCGGTCCCGCCCGGGCGCGGCGGCGTTATTGCACAGGATGTCGACATGGCCGAACTCGTCGACCGCACGCGCCACCATCGCCGCGACGTCAGCCTCGTCGGTCACGTCGGCGCGCATCGCGATCGCGCCGGGACCCGCCGCCTTCGCGGCGTCGCGGACCAGGCCTTCGCGTCGCGCGGCCAGCAGCACCCGGGCGCCTTCCGCGACGAACAGCGAGCCCATCACCGGTCCCAGGCCGGTGCTTGCCCCGGTGATGATCGCGACCTTGCCGTCCAGCCGGCCTGTCATTTCGGGGATCTTAACGTTGTATCAAGAGTCAATTAAGCCGACCCGGCCTCGGCATGAAAGAGGCTTGTCGCTCAGGCGTCACGATTTTCGAGCCAGGTGTGGATTCGCTCGGCCACGGCAGCCCACCCGGGCTCGAGCATCATGTCGTGGGCCATTTTGGGGAAGATTTCTGGTTCGGTGCGATACGCACGTGCGGTCGCAAGGACTTCCCGCCGCGAGAAAAGGATGTCGTCTTCGGCCCCCAAGACCAGCAGCGGAGTGGTGACGAGGTTAGGCCTGGGCAGGTTGAGCCACAACATGTCGAGCACAATTTTTCCCACGTACTCCTCCCCGAGCAGCGCGGCGTAGCGCACGACGTCGGCGTCGGGCAACGACTCGGAAAAGAAACTTTCGCGGGCCAATTCGGGCGTACCACCAACGCTGCGCAACGACTTGGTCATCGCCATGCTTCGCGCTGTGCACCACGGGTGCCGCTGAAACCTGCGCAGCAAGAATTTGGTGATCCCGCTCACGGGTACGGACGCGAGCAGCACGGAGGCTGGAGCGTCGTGCGACTCCAGGTACTTTTGCACCACGAAGCCGCCCATCGAGTGGCCGATCACCACCGGTCGTTTGGGTAGGCCGCTGGCAACTGAATTGACGTCGTCAACGAAGTCCGCGATCGAACAGAATTGCATGGGTTTTGGTGCGGGACTTTTGCCATGGCCGCGAAGGCTCACAGCCAGCGACCGATAGCCCTTCGCAGCGAAGAAGTCGAGGAAATGTTCGTCCCAGCACCAGGCGCCATGCCAGGCACCGTGGACAAAGAGCAACGGCGCTTTATGTGACTCGCGGGAAGGTTCTCTATCGATCACATCGAGCATGACCCGACTCCTTTATGGGTTAGCCGCAACGTCAAGGCGCCTAAAGCCGCAGAGCCGCGGTTGAATAACGACACGCAATCGCTAAACAACAAGAACGATAACGAATATTCACCTGCGCCCCGAGTGCGCGAAAATCGAGGCAAGTCATCATATTAGCCATGTCCATAACGCAGCGAGTCTCGGCATTCATGACCGACAGAAGACCAGGGGGAGCGTGCTCAGGCCTTTTCGGGTGGTCCTCGCCGTGGCCGCTGCTCTGCCGGTGGGCGCCGGCGTGGCCGCCGCCGAACCCGAGGACGCGCCACACGTGACGTTCGAGTCCTGCGAACAGCGCACGCTGGTCCTGTCCGCGTTTCCGGCCGAGGCCGACGCGGTCTTGTCCCACACCACGCTCGACCGCCACCCGGTGGTGGTGGCTGACCGCCGACACTTCTACCTCGGTTCGATCGGCGACAAGAAGGTGATCGTGGCGATGACCGGCATCGGCCTGGTGAACGCGACCGAAACCGCCGAGACCGCGTTTGCCCGATTCACTTGCGCGTCGTCCATTTCCGTTGGCGCGGTGGTGTTTTCGGGCGTCGCCGGGGGTGGCGAGCGCGTCAGCATCGGGGACGTGGCCGTACCGGCCCGCTGGACCCTGGACAACGGCACAACGTTTCATCCGGTCGATCCAGGGATGCTGGCCGCGGCCCAGACACTGAGCGTCGCCCTGGAAGGCATCAATTACCTTGGCAACCCCATCTGCCTGTGCAAGAACGCTCCCGTCGTCAAGCTGATCGATCTGAAGCGCCAGCCGAAAGTGGTCGTCGGCGGCGACGGAGCCAGCTCCGACAACAACAACGGCCAGGCATTCCCGTGCATCCCGAACGGCGGCGACGTTTTTGGTTGCCAACCCTGTAGCGCACCCGATCGCTCACTTCTGTACACCGGCAACTTTTTCCAGGCAGCGGGGCCCTGGCTGAAAAACGCTCTGATCAGCAACCTCAATATCTCGTCGACGTCGAACCCTGCCTTAGACGCGACGGACATGGAGACGGCGGCGGTGCAGGCTGTCGCCGATGCGCATGGGGTCCCGTTTCTGGGTATCCGTGGCATTTCGGACGGGGCCGACGATCCGCTCCACCTGCCCGGCTTCCCGTTCGAGTTCTTCTTCTACAAGCAGATCGCGGCGGACAACGCCGCCCGGGTGACCGCGGCTTTTCTGCAGAGCTGGGCCGGCGTCTGACGCTACTCGGGACCGCGGCCGACGGCGCGGGCCGGATCCGAACACCACTCCGACCATGACCCCGGGTACAGGGCGGCTTCTCGGCCCGTCGCAGCGAGCGCCGCGACGGTGACGGCCGCGGTGACGCCGGAGCCGCAGTACACACCCACACCACCGTCGTGATCGATGCCGCGCCGGGAAAGCAGTTGGGTGAGCGCGTCGTCGCCGACAAAGGTGCCGTCGTCCGCGAGGACGGCGACGCTGGGAAGGTTCTTGGCGCCGGGGATGTGACCGGCGACCGGGTCGAGGGGTTCAACGTCGCCGCGGAACCGTTCCGGCGCGCGCGCATCGAGCAGAGTCACCGCGCCGATTTGCTCCGCCGTCAACGTAGCTCGGCTTCCGGCATACAGATCAGCGTGCGGCACAGTCGCATTCCCGGGCTGTGGGTCAACCGGACCGGTGTCAAGGCTCCGTCCTGCCGACAGCCAGGCGGACAAGCCGCCGTCCAGAATGCGTACGTTCTCGAGCCCGGCCGCGGTCAGCACCCACCACGCTCGTGCGGAACCGGCTCGATTCCAGTCGTCGTACACCACGACCAACCCGTCCTGCCGGACTCCCCATTTGCGTGCGGCAGCCTCCAGGCTGCGCCCCGACGGCAGCGGGTGACGGCCACGGCCGGCGATCGTGTGGTCGCTCAGCTCGTCCTCGAGTGACACGTACAACGCGCCCGGCAGGTGGCCCTGCAGATAGGCCGCACGCCCATCGGGCTGGTCCACCCGCCAGCGCACGTCGAGTATGGTCACCGGATCGCGGGCGTCGATGAGGGCGACCAGCTCGGTGGCCGTGATCAACACCTGGTCGCGTGCCTCCACGGGTGTACCTCCTCGTTGTCTCCGACGAGCCTAGCCGCGCGACCGGAATTGAACGCCGCCTGAACTAAAGGTGAACGATGGGGACGAGCCTTTACCGTCTCCAGCGAGCTCAGACACACGATCGGGATTAAATTCGATCGGAACTAAAAGTGAACGGCGGGTTGAACTTTGGATTTCGACGGCCGCGCGACGAGTGCGCTATTGACCGCCGACCCGCTCACACGGAAGGATTAATTACATCGGACCCTTCTGATGTGTTACTTCAGACCCCTGTGTTGATCCGGGGTCGATGCGAAGCTTCGAAAGTGATGAGCGAAATGACAAAGAAGATCTCTGCTTGCACGTTCGGTCTGGCGCTGGCCGTCATGCTGGCGCCCGCGGCCGTCGCGCGGGCCGACCAGACGGATGCGGACTTCACCAACTACCTGCAGGATCATGGCATCAACCTCCCGGGGGCCGTCAACATGGCCAAGGTGATGTGCCAGGATCTCGGCTCGGGCTACTCCCAAAAAGACGAGGTGGACCAGCTGACGGGATCACACAAACTGACCCAGCAGCAAGCCGAATTTTTCATCGGCGCGGCCACTGCGGATTACTGCCCGGACAAACACCCTGCGAACAAGCCGGGCGGATAGCGGCCTCCCTGCGGGCCAAGTTCTCGCTCTATTTGCGGCATCAGGCTGCCGTTGATCAGCGTTTGGTGCCGACGCGTCGCCGCATTACCGACTGTCGGTCTGGTATACCGACCACTGGTCGGTATACACTTCCTGGGCAACCAGGGAGGTAGAGCAATGAGCACATCCGAGCAGTCACAGATCCGCACCCGTTCGTTCGCCCGCGTGATGGGCCCGTTTTTGACCATCGTGCCCACCACGGTTGCGGTGCGCGGGCACTACATGGAGGTGTTGTTCAATGAGTTCAAGGCCAACCCTATGTGGCCGTGGCTCTACGGCGCCATTCTCTTGGCGGGCGGCCTTTTCATCATCGCGTTTCACCAGTACTGGCGCAGCCCCGCGGCGGTCATCGTGTCCCTGGTGGGCTGGTTTTTCCTGATACGCGGGGTGCTGCTGCTGACGGTTCCTTCGGCCTACGATGCGGCCGGCAACGCCGTCTACAGTTCGGGTGCGTCCGCGGCGATTTGGGTCGTGTTCATCTGCCTCGCTACGGCCGGGCTCTACCTGACCTACGTCGGCTGGAAACCGGAGCGCGGCACCCTGAAAGCCGTGGCGAGCCCGACCGAGGATCGCCCGCATGCCGCGGGTAGTTAAGCATCCCGACATCCGCCGCGCGGAGCTGCTCGATCGGGCGGCGGGGCTGTTTGTGCGACACGGATTCGACAACGTGAGCCTCAACGATCTGATCGCCGACGCCGGCGTCTCCAAAGGCGCCTTTTACCATTGGTTTCCGTCCAAGGACGCGCTGGTGACCGCCTTGGCCGAGCGCAGCGCGCGCGAAGAATTCGCCTTTGTCGAGGGCGCCGTCGCCGCCTGCAATGGCGACGCGTTGGCGCGGCTGAACGCGGTCTTGCAGGCGGGATTTGACGTCAACATGAAGCTGGGCGGACCGGAGCAACTGGCCGCGATGGTGTCGTTGCTGCGCCCGGACAATGCCCACCTGTACGGACGAATCCTGGCCGTCGAGCAAGCGCTGTTCCTGCCCTTGCTCACCCGGCTGATATCGGACGGCGTCGAAGAAGGCGTCTTCGACACGTTCGACCCCGAAGGCGTCGCCGACATGATCTATGGCCTTGCGGCGCGCACGAACTCGAACATCCTGGAGGTGTTCCAGGCCGCCGACCAGCCCGCCCGCGAGCGGGCAATCGACCGTCTGACAACCAGGTTCAGGCTCCACGGGCTCGCCATCGACCGCATCCTCGGACTGCCGGACGGAAGCATCACCACACTCACGCGCGCGCAGGTCGAGGCCATGGTCGCAGCACTACCCCGCGGCTGGGGGGAAGGGACATCGTCGGCATGAAGCTTCCGGCTTTCACACCCGCGCAAGAGAGCCTGTTTCTCACGCTGGGCGGCAGGGCCCTCGACAGCCGGTTGCCGCGCCCATTCCTCGGCGACACCATGGCCGACGAGATCATCACGAAGGTCGGCTACGACCTGGCTCGATTTCCCGCGCTGACAACCAAATTCCTCGACCAACGATCCAGGGTCTTCGACATCGCGGTACGGGCCAAGACGCTCGACGATGTGGTGCGCCGCTTCACCTCCGACCACCCGGATGCGGTGGTGCTGGAGCTGGGCGTCGGCCTGGACACCAGGATGTTCCGCGTTGACCCGCCGCCTACCGTGGCGTGGTACGACATCGACTTTCCCGAGGTCATGGGTCTGCGCGCACACGTGGTTCCGCCACGCACCGATGCCCACGGCATCAGCGCGGACCTCACCGACCCGGCCTTGCTCGAGGGCGTCCCCAGCTCGCGGCCGGCCATGATCGTCGCCGACGGCCTCATCGCCTTCCTCACCCAGGACGGATTCGTCTCCCTGCTGAACCGGCTGGCCAGCCACTTCCCCAGCGGGGAGCTGGCATTCAATCTCTATACCCGCAACGCCATTTGGGCGCTCAAGCACGCTTCGAGCATGGCCGTCATCGCCGGCGGGGTGGTCAATCCCGGTTTTGACGACCCCCGGCAGCCGGAGCGCTGGGTGGGCGGCCTGAAGCTGGTCGA
Organism: Mycobacterium sp.; assembly: GCF_052145595.1. Taxonomy (GTDB): domain Bacteria; phylum Actinomycetota; class Actinomycetes; order Mycobacteriales; family Mycobacteriaceae; genus Mycobacterium. Next base: position 6,661 of record NZ_JBKQOI010000246.1, read on the forward strand.
GGAGATCTTTCTCACCCGAGCACCCGAGGTTGCCGAGCTTCCGCTCCTGCTGCGCGCAACGGCCCGACTGGCGGCACCCAGCGCGCGCCTTTCCCGGTTGATCGGCACGGTGGTGGTCCGCTACCGCTTCTGAATTCGCCGAGCCCTACGCGGTTTCTTGGGTTCCCAACGACGCCAGCATGCCGGCCGCCGCCTGTTCCCAGGTGAAGTTCTCCGCGCGGCGTCGTGCGGAGCTGCGGCGGTGGTATTCGGGCCGGCTGAAGATCGTGCCGACCGCTCTCGCCATGGCGAACGGGTCGTTGTCGGCCAGGGCACCGCTTTCCGGGGTGATGATCTCGGTCAGCGCCGAAGTGCGGGACACCACGGCCGGTGTTCCGCATGCCAGCGATTCCAGGGCGGCCAGCCCGAATGTCTCGTGCGGTCCGGGCGCCAGCGTCACATCGGCCGAGGCCAGCAGCCCCGCGACGGTGTGCCGGTTGTTGATGAAACCGGTGAAGTCGATCGGCAGCCGAGCGGCCTGTCTCTCCAGCTTTGCCCGCAACGGGCCCTCGCCCACCACGACCAGTCGGGCGTCGACGCCGGCATGGCACAACGCGCCGAGCGCGTCGATGCTGCGATCGACACGCTTTTCCACTGACAGCCGGCCGCAGTGGACCAGCAGGATCTGCTGAGGTGCGGCCCAGCGCCGCCGCACCAGGTAAGAGTGTCGGCGGGGGTGAAAGGTCTGCAGGTCCACACCCAGTGGGACGGTGACGGTGTTCGTCGCGCCGATCCGGTCGAATTCTTCTCGCGCGAATCCCGTGGTGCACACGACCGTGTCATAGTTGGCGGCCGTGCGCGCGTTGGCGAAGTCCGCGAACTTTTGCGCGGCCCGACGCGGAAGTACTTGGCCCACAAGGCGATCCAGGCGCTCATGGGAAATCATCACCGTCCTGGCGCCGTATTCGCGGCCCCACGGCCCCAGCGACCTCAGGGTGAGCCGGTCGGAGACCTCCAATGCGTCGGGCTTCAAAGCTTCCAGTAGCGATTTGACGGGCCCCGGCATCACCGCGCGATAGCCCCCGGTGAATGGAATCAGCCTAGCGGGCAGAGTGATTCGCACCACACCCGTGGGCAGCTGGGTACGTTCGGCGTAGGGACCGGGGACGATCAAAAACACTTCATGTCCGGTGGCGCAGTATTCGGCGCCCAGCCGATCCACCGCGGTGCGAAGGCCGCCGGAGCGAGGGCCATAGAAGTTGGCGACCTGTACAACGCGCATACCGTGAGAAGACGCGGCGCGCGTGTGCAGTCAACGATATGGAAACGACGCTGGCTTTAACAGTCCATGAATTCCGCTGCTCAGTCGGTCCCTTTGGGACCTTCGGCTTTACCGATCCGCTCGGCCAGGTCGTCGCCGGACAGTTGCGCACCGAGGAACGCACCGGAAGTGGGCAGGCTCAGATGCAACTGCGATGCGCCGCTGACTGCGACCTTTCCGCGCTCGAGGCTGAAGTCGAGGACATGGCCCCCGCCGGTGTGGTCATTGTTGAGGAAGTGCAGGTGGTATCCGGCGACGGAGATGCCTTGTTCGAAGTCGGGGGTGCGGAACCCGACCACTGTCCCGGACACATCGACGAATACGGTTTCGGCCTGCTCTTCGGTCGCTTGTGTCAGGGGCGGATAGGGCGGTTTCTGCGCCATCACGGTGCGGGTGTGCAGTTCGGCGAAGTGCCCGGTGATCCGGATCGCGTAAATCAGGTTGGTGCTTTGGATTTGGCGGTCGATCGCGGCGGCAACCTGCGTCCGGCCGGTGCGGGTTTCGACCGTGATCTCGAAGTCGCTGTGGAAGCGGGTGACCGCCGCGAACGGGGTGCGATCGGTTGGCGCCGCCCGGGTGGCGGTTCCGTCCGCGCGCAACCGATAGCAGACGCCGTCGAGGATGACCATCTCGCCATCAAGGTGATTGAAGGTGCCCAGGCCGAAGTCGCCGTGCCGCAGGATGTCGGCGACGGTG
>NZ_JBKQOI010000247.1:0-22190 GCF_052145595.1 Mycobacterium sp.
CTCGGCCGAGAGGCGGCGGGCCGCTATCCGGCCCTGGTGTTGGCCCGCTCCGCGATGGCCGAGCTGTCGGCCGCGACAGGCGCGCACTGCGTTGCCTTCTCGGTAAGCGATGACTACTCCACCGTCGTCGATCAGGTCCGAAGCCGTCACGGCGGCGGTCACCCGATGCCCGTCGGCACCCAGTTCCCGCACCGCCCGCCGTATGGGGCGTCGATCGTTGCCTGGGCCGGGCCAGAGGCTCGGGAGCGCTGGCTGGCCACCCTGCCCGAGGACGTGCGCGATCGCTACCGCCAGGCCATCACCACCGCCATGCAACGTGGCTACGCGGTCGGTCTGCACATCCTGCCCGATCTGCGCCTGCGGGAACTGGCGCAGATCGTGCGTAGTGCCGAGGTACGTTCCACCAGGCTGAGCCAGCTGGCGCAGGAGTTGACCGACGAACTAATCCATCAGGAGGAGTGGTTCCCAATCAGCCTGGCGCCGGACCGCACCTACGAGGTGAGCCACATCGACTCCCCGATCCTGGGGGAAGGGTCCCGCATCGCCCTGATGCTCAGCCTGGTCCCCAGCGCCGAGCCGATGAGCGGCGCGGCGGTCAGCCGTCTGGGAACGCAGCTCTCTTCTGCGACCCGCCGACTAAGCGCCGCCTTGACCGAAGAATCCCACCTCCCGGTGAGCCAAATAGATAGTTAGGCAACGCCTGCTCGGCCCCCGGGAGTCGCTCGCCAAAGCGCAAGCGCGACGATCCGGTCCAACCGGTTAGCGTCGTTCCGGAGCCAGCCGCTTGAGGGCCAGCCCCCCTTCGAACGGTCGGTAGCCGAAAGCGGCTGGGGCGCGATAGCCCGTGTCCTCGACAGGAGTGTGCACCTCGGCGACAGTGGGACCGATCTTCGTAGCCACCCGCACCAATGCATCGAGATCGAAACGGTATAGGCGACCGGCATTGCCGCCCAGGATCTTTCGGCAGGCGTCCTGTGACCTGTCGTGCAGGGCCCAACGAATAGCCAACTTGGAGTGGGGCGCAAAGCCTTCCTCGTGGGGGTAGTCACTGCCCCACATGATGTGCTCCGGGCCCATGAAATCGATCATTCCCGAGTCCAACGGCGTCAGCTCAGTGGCCAAAAAGCAGTTCCGCTGGACGTATTCGCTCGGCGTCAGGGTCAGCTCGTCGACCGACGATCCGCCGAACATCCCATAGGTGCGGTTGCCGGCGTCAGACTTCATGGTGGGCACCATGGCGTCGAGCATGCCGATTTGGCCAGGCACCCAATACGTACCCTGCTCGGTCGGCACGAATCGCAGTGTCGGGTACCGTTCGAACACCCCGGCCAGGATCAGGTGTCCGAGTGTGCGCTGGGCCCAGAGCGCCATCTCGGTAATCAACACCGCGTTGGACGCCGGCTGGTCCATTGGCATCTCGGGGCTGCCGGCACCCGCGTGCTGCACCACCGTGAGGTCCAGTTCTGCGCACAGCGCCCACATCGGTTCATAGCGGGTGTGAAAAAGCGGGGCCACGTGCGGGTCACCGGGCGAGACCGCTGGAATGAGCACGCCACCAAAGCAGTCCTGCTCAACACCCCAGCGGATTTCTTCCAGCGCCAGCTCGACGTCGTTGGGAAAGATCTGAATCAACCCGCGGCGTCGGGCCGGGGCCAGCGAACAGAAGTCGATCTGCCACCGGTTGTGGGCCTGCACACCGGCCCAACGCTGCTCGAAGTCCTGACGGGTGCGGGGCAAGCTGATGGTGATGTTCGGGGTGGTCGGGAAGAACGGCGGAACGGTGTTGGGCAGCAGCACCTCGGCGGCCACCCCGTCGGCGTCCATCTCCGCGATCCGAAGCTCGTGGTCCCAGTTTCGGTTGGCGGTGGCGACGATCAGGTCGTCGAACGGGCTGGCGTAGGCCTTGGCCCACGCATCGAACTCATCGTGGAGACGCGCCGGCAAATACGGTTTGTAATCGCAAAGATCCGCCCCGGCGTGGGTATCCGTCGAGATGACGACATAGCGATCTAACGTGTCCCAGGTTGTAGCCATAGCACCCTCCGCCAGTACGCCGAGTATAAGAGAAACGGATCGGTTCGCGAAGAGCGAACGCCTTCGCACGGGCGGCCCACAGCCAAGTTCGCTTCGCAGGCTGCCTCAAGTGTGATTGCTTCCTGGGACCACAAATTTGGCACTTGCGAGGTAAGTTCGCTGCAGCGAGGGGCAAAAGTCGTTAGCCCAGAAGGGCGTAACCCGAGCGCGCGCCTACGACGGTCACTAAGCCACCGAGCCCTTCCTGCGACCGAGACGTGCTCGCCGATTACTTGTCTATGAAACGTGGTTCGCGCTTGGCCGCGAAGGCGGCGAGGCCTTCCCTCGCGTCCTCTGAACGCATCACTTCAATCACGAACCGCTGTTCTATTTTGCGAGCATCCTCATCGTCAATCCAACCGCTGCTTAGAATCGACGCCTTCGCGTTGCGCACCGCCAGTGGTCCGTTGGCCGCAATGCGCGCGGCGATCTCACACGCTTTACCCAACGATTGGCCAGTGGGCACGACATGGCCCACTAAGCCAAAGTGATCAGTGGAGCTACCGGGAATCAACCCGCCCCAAAAATGGTCGTGAGTTGCGGAAATCTGGAATTTGACTAGGCGAAACGACGCCGAATGACGCGAAATGACCTCCGGATGCGGCGAAGGTGTTGATGGCATCAACACTGCTCGGCAGGCTCAGTAGGCCCGCAACCGCGCAACGCAACCCCGGAGGAGCCCAAGCTGTTCAATGAATCTCAATCCCCAGATCCCTCGCGCTCCGAAGAACACGCGCCTGGGCTGGAAACTCTGCCGGACGCGGCGCGCCGTCATCAACACGAGCAGGTTAATCGCGAGCCTCCCCATCGCCACTCGACTCGTTCGCTTCTTCCACGTTGAAGGTTTCGAGCTAGTGCGCCGCCCGAGGTGGTAGCCGACGCATAGGGCTGTCCCGAGTGCAGAGATAAGCGCAAACGCTGTCATGAAGATGAGCGTCCTTCGTCACCATCGCGGCAAGATCACAACCCAGATACACCTCGGCCAACCCTGGTGGTGTGCCGACTGGTGAGCCGGCCGTACCGGGCCATCGGTCCAGGCGCTGCAGGCGTATTCGCCGCCGGCCCGGCGGGCGAAACGGCGGCCGATGGTGGGCTGGTCGAAGGCTCTGGCGCAACAGTTTGCTGCGTGCCTCAAGCATCGCGACGATCGGGGTGATGCCGATTCCGCCTGCGATGAACCTCCATGTCCATCAGGCCTGGCAGCAGGATGAGCTCACCGAGATCGATGACCTCCCCGTCAGACCGGCCCGACCGGGTATCGCCTATGCCAGCGATGTATTCACCGTCAATCGTGAGAACACCTTGGCTGACGATGCGGCCCGTGTCGACGTCAAGCAGTCCAGCTGCTTTGAGCGTCAACATGTGTTAGACCACCGGCTCCTTGGGCACTCGATGTAGGAGGCGCCGCTGTCGGGCACCCTGGCCTGCTTCCACACCTCGACCGGGAAAGACACCATGATCAGCGACTGCATCAAGTGCATCAGCGACCGGACGCCCTCGGGCAGATCGTGCAGCGGAAAGTTGTCGCAGTACAACCATCGCGTCGGCCAACCGCGGAAAGGCAGCGTCATGGAAGGCTTGCATATCGGTCATCGACGAGGCGAGCCGGTGCGCGTAACGCTCACCTTCGGTGGCCAGATCCCACTCCAGAAACGGCTCGAGGTCAGCGAATTCAGCGGGGAAGGCATGGTTTCGCCGCTGATGGCGAATTCGGGGAATCGCGCGGATTCGTTCATGGCGATCCGTTGTAGCCGGACGATCTGCGGGTCAGTGCCGCTTGCGCGACAGCCGTCGAACGTCACCACGGGATTGGATCACGGCACGGTGCACCGCGCACTGCGACGGCTCAAGTCAGAGCCATCGCGCCTGTATGTCTTGAGGGGTCCCCGCCTTCCGAGATCTGACGGGACATTGTGTACTGGTGGTAGTGCATCGCGCATTTGACTGCGCAGATGAACAAGACGCATGGATCCGGCCGGTGGCGAAGCATAGTCGTCATCCGGCGGCGATAGATGCGGCGCAGCTGCGCGTCGGGAACGTTCCACATCAGCCGGAGAAACAAGACGATCGCTCCAAGCGCAAACACCGACTGGGATTTCCGCTTAATCCAGGGATGTCGGCGCCAGTAGGCATTGCGAGTGCGTGCGAAATTGATTCGGCGCCTGAGATAGAGGTTTTCGAGCCGATCGAAGTAGAACTCGGGATCGTGTAGGTCCAGCACCAGGCCGTTGTACCCGTCGCGCAGCTCATCGCGAGTCATGCCGAGCGGAATGACGTTCGTGCCGAACATTCCGTCGGACGGGTTCGTCTCCGAAAGATCGAGGCGACCGTCGTTCTTCAAACGCGCGTACAGCGGCGTCTTCGGGATGGCCACGAGCATGTTGACGGTGGGGTGCATGATGTCGGTCTGACGAATGAACTCGTAGTGGGCCTTGAAGATCCGGGTATCGTCGTGGTCGAAGCCGACGATCATGCCGCACAGAACTTCGAGGCCGGAGTCTTGCACTTTGCGGACGCGATCGACGATCGTCGCGCTTTTGCGAACGTTTTGATACTTCTTCGTCTCGTGCAGCGATTCTTCGTTCGGGCTCTCGATACCGATGAAGACCATCGCGATGTTCGCTGCGTCCATCAACTCCAGCATCTCATCGTCTTCGGCGAGGTTGAGCGAGGCATAACAGACAAACGTGAGGGGGTACCCCTTGGCGGCTTGCCACGCGGCAACGTCGCTTAGCAACTTCTTTACCGCGATCGTGCCGATCAGGTTGTCATCGACGATGAAGGCGATTTGTATGCGCTGCTTACGCATCGCTTCCAACTCGGCGATCACCTGCGCGGTCGTTTTTAAACACGGTTTACGACCGAAGGTGATGGGGATGTCGCAAAACTCACACTGGAACGGACAGCCGCGGCTGAATTGAATGCTGCCGAACAGATAGTTCTTAGCCTTGAGCAGGTCGTACCGTGGCACCGGCGAGCGGGTCATGTCGGTCGGCTCGCGTTGCTCGTAGCGGTGCAGATGCCGTCCCTGGGCCCACTCTTCAAGAAACTGCGGCCAGGTCGTGTCCGCTTCACCGACGAAAATCACATCCGCCAGGCCGTCGAAGTACTCTTCTTGCACGGTGACCGACGGACCGCCGACGACCGTGAAGACATCACGGGCTTTCAGTTCGCGGAGAATCTCGACCATCCGATGGCCCTGGACGTCCATGCCGGTGAGCCCCACAATGTCGGCCATCGCCACACGGTCGTAGTCGATTGGCTCGACGTTCTCATCGATGATCATCACGCAATGGTCGTCAGGCGTCAGCGCGGCCAGCAACGGCAGGCAGACACTGGGTAGAACGCGCTTCTTACCAAGCAGCGGAAGTGCGTGTTCCATGCCCCAGTAAGACATGTCGAACCGAGGATTGAGAAGCACGATATCGGCCATAATCGCCTACTTCGACCGGAGGGGTGGGTCGCGGTGTTACGCAAAGGGCCAATCTTTGCTGGCACCGTACCACGACGATGAGGTGACTGGGGTCGACCCAGTCGAGAAGGATCCGGTCCCATGAGGCTAGATAACTTCGAACGCGGTGCATTGGATGGCTGGCCCCGGCGGATGTAGCAGTCCACCTGCAGGATGTGCTGCGTCGCTGCAATGAGCTAGCTTTCGACGATCCCGCGCAAGTGGCTGCGTATGGCGCCTTGCATCTCTCGGATTTAGGCCTGTGACCTGCGTGTACTCAGTGGAGCTGCCGGGAATCGAACCCGTTTCGGGGTGCTGGTCTCTGAGCCGAACCGGCACTGAGCTGCGAAATGACATTCGGTGTGATTCAACAGAATTGACCTCTGTGGACACAGAGTGTGCCCAAAATCTGCCCAGCCAGTCCCTCCACCCACAGCGCGCAATTGAACTCGCTGGAGCGCCCGATTACGCGCAGCATGCGATGTGGGCCGCAAGCAACATTAATCAGCGACATTGGCTGTAATTTAACAACTTTGGCGCATCGCGACGATAGAATCGAATAGAAGCGAAATCATCGATGTGAGGTGCTGGGGATGAGTAGGACTTGTGCCGATGAACATGGTCCGGTTGACCGCCTCCAGGCCCGCATTCATGTTGCGAGCGCCTGATGGCCAAGCGACGCACCTACAAGCGGGACCGCCGGGGCCGGTTCGCGTCGACCGGTAGCACCCGAGTCAAGCGGATCAGACGCAAGATAAACCGCCGCCGTCCCCGATATGTGCGGGGAAGCCTTGGCAAGACCCTGCGAGTGGGCCGCGTGGGCCCTGGGGGCGAATACGTCGGCGCGAAGTTACGCACAAAGCGTCGCGGCGAATACTACGTCGGCGTTTCGGCTGGCCGCAGAATTGCGACGCCGTTCTCGCCCTACTAGCGCATCAACTAGACCATGTGGCGGAGGGATTTGAACCCTATCCGAACCTGCCGCGTAGACGCCGAAAGGCCACTCTAGCTGCATATTTGGGTCACGGAGCGTCACTCAGATTCAGCCGTCATTACCGCGAAGTGTGGGCAAAATGTGGGTACGAACAACGCGCGCCTCACCGATGCACTGCGGCCACCTGAACTTACGTCGCTTACGACCTGCGGATACGCGAAAGGTGTTGACGGCGTCAACACACTGGGGCCGCCCGCAGGGCGCCGTCGAATACCGCATGAAACTCCGAGGCTGCGAGTGCGACATCGGCCAATGCGTACTCGTTGGTCAGCACCGACGCCAGGTGGGCCATGCCGCCCGGATCTCCGGCCCGGATCTCGCCGGCGTGCTGTCCCTGGCGAACCAGGTCGGTCATCAGATTCATTGCGTCGGCGTAGCGCCCGTAGACATCCTCTGCGAAGGCCTCGAGTGCTGGGCCCAGGATCGCTGAGCCTCCTTGCATCTGCTGCAGCAGTGACCGGAAGTGTCCACGCGCAGCGAAGTACGTGGCCGCCGTGTCGACGATGAGATGCAGACGGTCCAGCGGAGTTCCTGCGGATTGTGCAGCCTGTCTCAGCTCGGCGAGGTACTCGTCGCCGCGCCGGTTGAGCACCTCGGCGACGAGGTGTTGCTTGCTGTCGAAGAACTTGTAGATCGCTGCCGTCGAGTAACCCGACAAGTCGGCAATGCGCCGCAGCGATCCGGTCCGGAGCCCGTCTTCGCTGAAAACCCGTTCCGCTGCATCGAGGATCTCGTTTCGGTTCTCCGCGCGGCGGGCAGCGCGCCGTTGGCTGCGTAACTCGGCGCGAGCCGTGTCGGTCACAAGTCCACCCTAAACCAGCTGGCCTTGATTTGTGGACGCATATCCATCAAAGTGGACCAGTGTCCACAGTTACAACATCCGGAGAGAGCACCACGGCCGCGAGCCCCGAAGAAGAGCTGATTCGTCGCTCGGTAGCCGCACTCAACGCCGGCGATGTCGAGGGTTACCTCTCCGGGTTCTGCCCGGACGCCCCGCGGTGGGTCAGCGGACTGGACAAGCCACTCACGATCAGCGACATCCGGGCGAACCTCACCCAGCTGACCGCCGCGTTCGACCGTCTGCACCTGGACGAGGATCTGCTTTTCGGCGCAAGGAGTTTCGTCTGTGCCCGCTGGACGCTCCGCGGCGTGCACGTCGGTGACTACGGGGGCATCGCGCCGACTCATCGCGACATCGCCGTGGAGAGCTGCGAGATCTACGCCCTCGCCGGAGGCAAGGTCTGCGAATCGTGGGTTTACAGCGACATGACCAGTCTGTTCGACCAGATCACCGGGCGCCCGTGATCGAGTTGAGCAGTTCGATGCTGCTGGACCCCAAGGTCCTTGCCGACCCCTACGACTTCTACCGGACGTTGCGTGAGCGGGCACCGGTCTGGGCGGTGCCCGGCACCGACGTCGTCGTCATCAGCACCTTCGACCTGCTCTCCGAGGCGGTCGCACGACCGGAGGACTTCTCTTCGACCATGCGGTGCCTGCTCTACCGCGATGAGGACGGGCTGCCGGCCCGCCTCGATTTCGGCGACGCGGCCACACCCACCTTGGCGGCGGCCGACCCGCCAATGCACACCACCCATCGGCGGGCGGTGTTTCCCGAGCTGGTGGCACGGCGCATGCGCGCCTTGGAGGACGACATCCGCGCGTTGTCGGCGAGCACCGTCGCTTCGGCCCTGCGCCACAACAACTTCGACTTCATGGCCACGATCGGCAACATCGTGCCGATCACCGTGGTCGCCAAATTGATCGGCTTCCGCGACATCGACCCGATGCAGCTTCTGCAGGCCGCGTTCGATTCCACCACCATGGTCGGCGGCACCATGCCACTGGATCGACTCAACGACCTCGTCACCCGCATCGGTGTCATCCAGGAGTGGATCGCCGACCAGGTCTCGGCCACCGGTGAGGGCGATGACGAAACAATCCTGCTGGCGGTGCGACGGGCGCTGGACGCGGGCACCTTGGAGATGGGCGAGGTTCAGACCATCCTGCACACCCTGCTCAGCGCGGGCGGGGAGTCGACAACCAGCCTCCTCGGTAACGCCGTGAGGATCCTTGCCGAAGGCCCAGCACTACAACAACGGCTACGCGATCGGCCCGAAGACATCGACGTTTTCGTGGAAGAGGCCCTGCGACTCGAATCGCCATTTCGGCAAATGATGCGCAGCATCCCGCACGACACCACACTCGCAGGCACCGATATCGCGGCCGGTTCCACGGCACTGCTGCTATTCGCAGCCGGCAACCGAGACCCCGCCCAGTTCGACGACCCCGATCGGGTGGACCTGACGCGAGCATCCCCCAAGCGCCACTTGGCCTTTGGGCACGGCATCCACTTCTGCGTCGGGGCCGCACTCGCCCGCATAGAAGCCCGCGCCGTGCTCACCGAACTCCTTGAACAGACCCAAGACTTCACGCTCGACCCCGACCATCACCCACAATGGGTGGACAGCCTCCTGGTCCGCCGACACGAGCAACTCCATCTGCACGCCACTCCTCCGTAAGACATCGCGACGTTCTCCCTTCACCGCTGGCAAGTTAAGGTAACGTTGTTTTTCCAATCTGAGTGGCGACGGAGGATCATCGTGGGAGAGCTTTCCCTGTCAGTCGCATTGCCTCCGAGTGCCAGGATTCCTGAGTATGCGCACGCGGCCGAAGATGCCGGGTGTGCGCGGCTGTGGCTCTTCGACTCGCCTGCCGTGTATGGCGACATCTGGATCGCCGCGGCGCGAGCAGCCGATGCGACGTCCGAGCTAGGTGTCGCCACCGGCGTCGCCGTCCCCTCCCTCCGGCACCCAATGGTCACCGCGGCAGCGATCGCGACCATCGAAGAGGCGGCCCCGGGCCGGTTGACGTGTGCGTTCGGAACCGGCTTCACCGCTCGACGGGCACTTGGCCAGAAGCCCCTGCCGTGGGCACGGGTGGCCAGCTACGTCAGAACACTCCGCGGCCTGCTCAATGGGGAGGTCGTCGAGATCGGCGGGGCTCCATGCCAGATGCTGCACTTGACCGGGTGGGCACCGGAGCGGCCACTGCGGACCCCGCTGTGGGTGGCGCCAAGTGGGCCGAAGGGCATGGCCGTCGCCGATGAGATCAGCGCCGACGGCGTACTGCTGAGCCAACCGCCCGTAGAACCCCTCGAGGGTTCGCGGGCCGCCGCAATGATCGTGTCGGGCACCGTGCTACGTCCCGGCGAAGACCACCGAACGACACGCGTCGTCGAGGCTGCCGGACCGTGGTACGCCGCGATGTGGCACGCGGTCTACGAAGCGGCACCCGATTTCATCACCGAGTTGCCAGGCGGTGAGGTCTGGCTCGACGGGCTCCGTGCGGTGCGCCCGGAAGGACAACTACACCTCGGCGTACACGAAGGCCACGTGTGCACTCTGACCGACCGTGACCGCAAGGCGATCCACGAAGCCGGAGCCGGCATCCTCGAATACAGCTGGACCGGATCGGCGGCGAAAATCCGCGCAGCTGCCGCGAACTCGGCGGCGCTCGGCGTGACCGAGATCGTCTACACCCCGGCCGGTCCGGATATTGTCGGGGAAATAGAGGCGTTTGCTGCGGCTTTCGACGGAGCCGGAGGCATTCGTTAGGCCCACTTCGTCAGGTGTTGACCGACGGGTTGAGGCGTGGGCGACCGTGGTCTACCCCGATCAAGATACTGGCATTCCAGCCTTGACAGCACCGGTGATCCCGCCGTCGACGACCAGGTCGGCGCCGGTGATGAAGCTGGCAGCCGGGCCGAGTAAGAACTCGACAGCGGCTGCGATGTCATCAGGTGTGCCGATTCGCCCTGCAGCGGATCCGTCGATCATCGCCTTCATCACCGTCCCCGAGCTGCCGTTGAGTTCTTGCATACCCATCGCTGTTGAGATGATCCCGGGACTGATCGAGTTGATGCGCGCGCCACGCCTGCCCCAAGCGACTGCCGCCGCGGCGACCCGAAGGTGATTGGCACGCTTGGCGAAGCTGTAGGCCTCTTGAGAGTTGCGGAACAGCGCGGGAGCGCAGGCCGGGATCGCCAGGAGTTCGCCTGCCGGAGTACCCGCCAACTGATGCTCGAGCCCCGCATCCATCGCCGGGTGAAAATGCCCCGCCATGCTGGCGATGACGACCCCGGCGCCACCCGCCTCGATGACCTCACCGAACCGCTCGAGCACCAGGGCCACACCGACGAGGTCGACGCGAAGGACCGTGTCGATGTCGGCCTGCTCGGGTGACACACCCGCGGTATGGACGACATCGGTCACCGGTCCAAGCCCGGCCGCATAGGCGGCGAGGTCGCTCACCGAAAGTGGCGAAGTCACGTCGACTGTTGTCGCGTGAACATCGTGTCCGTTCGCAACCAACGCCCGAGTCGCAGCATCGAGATAGTCCGAGTTCTTATCGGACAGCACGACAGTCCGCCCCGATCCGAGGCGATGTGCGATCGCCACGCCCATTCCACCGGACCCCACGATGACGATGACGTCGTTACGCATTGGCTCTACTTGCTCTCAACCGGATACGCCGCCGTCGATGGTCATCAGCGATCCCGTGGTGTAGGTCGACGCGTCCGACAGCAGATATACGGCCGCACCGACGATCTCGTCCGGACGGCCGACCCGACCCAGCGCGATCGTCCGGACGATCTCGGGGAACAAGTCGGCGTTGCGGACGAATCCCGCTGCTGCGTCGGTGTCGAAGGTGCCACAGATGATGCCGTTGACGCGGATACCTGCGCCGGCGTATTCGAGCGCCGCCGCCCTCGTCAGCGCGTTGAGTCCAGCCTTCGCAGCGGAATACACGGGGGCGGTCGAGATCGGTTTCACCGAAGCCAGCGAGCTGATGTTGATGATCGAGCCACCGCCGGTGGCCTTCATCGCCTCGGCGGCCAGGGCCGTCAGCCGCGTCGGACCCTTGAGGTTGACGCCGATCACCTTGTCGAACAATGTCTCCGACGTCTCCAGCAGCGACGGCGCCAGCGGACTCATCCCGGCATTGTTGACTAGGCCATCGAGCCGCCCCCAGCGGCCTGCGGCGTCCGCGATGACCCGGTCGAGGGACGCCCAGTCCCCGACGTGGCAGGCCGCGGCGAACGCCTCGCCACCGCTTCCGCGGATCCGTGCGGCCAGCTCTTCGCAGGCGTCGAGCTTGCGGCTGGCAATCACCACCCGCGCTCCGCGTTCGGCCAGCCCCAGACACATGGCCCGCCCCAGCCCGCGGCTACCGCCAGTAACCAGGACGACTCGGTCGGCGAGGGAGAACAGGGGGTCGGTCATCGTGCGAACCTTCTTGCGCGCGAGAGCAGTTCGTCGACGACGAATCCGAAGACTTCGTGGTGCGGGTTGGTGGACTCGCCGCAGCGGTACTTCGCATACGAGGCTTCCAGGACGATCGCCAGCTTCCATGCGCTGAAGGCCTGATACCAGTCGAATCCGGACAGATCGCGGCCCGTGGCTGCCGCGTAACGTTGCTTCAGTTGGTCCGGTGATTGACACTGGTCGGCGGCGATGCCGTTGGGAGACCCGGGTGGGGCGAGCGCGATCAGATTGCCATCCTCGGGCCAGAAGATCATCGCCCAGGCCAAGTCGAAGAGCGGATCCCCCACGGTGGTCATCTCGAAGTCCACGACACTGAGCACTCTTGGCGGCGGTTGCCGCGACCACAGCACGTTGTCGAGTTTGTAGTCTCCGTGCATCACGGTCAGGTCACCGCTCGCCGGTTGATTGGCCGCCAGCCAGGCGGCGACGTCATCGACGCCGTCCAGGTCGCGCGAGCGGTAGGACTCCAGTTGCGTCATCCACCGGTCGACCTGGCGGGCCAGGAAGCCTTCCGGGTGGGACAGCCCCGCCAACGGCGTGGATTGCCAGTCGACTTCGTGCAGGCTGACCAGGGTGTCGATCAACCCCTCCCCGACCGAATGGTGCGACTGAGGTTGGGCGGCAAGGGCTTCGGGGAGGCCGTTACGGCGTACCACGTCGCCGTCGACGAAGGACATCACGAAGAAGGGCGCCCCCAGGACGGCGGGGTCGTCGCCGATGGCGAGGATCGTCGGCACCGGTACTCCAGAGCCGGCCAGTGCTTCGATGACCCGGGCTTCGCGAACCACGTGGTGTGCGGTGTCGGACACCGATGTCACGGGGGCTCGGCGCAGCACCCAGGACTGACCCAGCCGTTCGACACGGAACATCTCGCAGCTGGCACCTCCGCTCATCTGCGTCACCGTCACCGCAGCGGGCTCGCCGGTCACCTGCCCCAGCCAGTCGCTGAAGCGCGGGACGTCGAAGGCCGCCGCGGTGCGGTTCACGCGCTGGCTTCCAGCAGGTAGGCGAACCGCGCGCGGGCGGCGGCCAGCCGAGTCGGGACGTGCTCGCTCGGCCAGCCTTCGACCGGCTGGTACCGGGCCAGCTCACTCTTGGCGACGCTGACCTTGTGCACTTCGTTGGCGCCGTCGACGAGGCTGGCCATCCGCGCCATCCGGTACATCGACTCCAGCGGCATGTCACCGCTGTATCCCAGGGATCCGTGCACCTGCAATGCACGGTCCACCACGTTGTGCACGACCTGAGCGTTGTACACCTTGCACATGGCGATGTCGCTGCGCGCGGCCCGGTTGCCCTCGCGGTCGAACTTCCAGGCAGCGCGCAGGGTGAGGAGTTTTGCCGTCTCCAGTTCGATGCGCGAGTCGGCGATGTATTCCTGCACCATCTGGTGGCGGGTGTAGCTCTTGCCGAACGACGACCGTGACTGGGCACGCTCGCACATCATGTCGAACGCCCGCTCGGCCTCGGCCAGCCAGCGCGTCGCGTGATGCAGCCGGCCCGGGCCCAGCCGGACCTGCGAGAGCACGAACCCATGACCCCGGGGGCCGATCAGATGATCGCGCGGCACCCGCACACCGTCCAGCACGACCTCGGCGTGGTTGCCGATCCGGCCGAACGTCACGTCGGGATCATGCATCGAGGGAATGTCACGCAGGATGGTCAAACCCGGGGTGTCCTTCTCCACCACGATCATCGAGCATCGCAGATGCGGCGGGGCCTCTGGGTCGGTGACCACCATGAAGATGATGAAGTCGGCGATCGAGGCGTTGGTGATCATCCATTTGCGGCCGTTGAGCACCCACTCGTCGGCCTCGAGTACACCCGTCGATTCGATTTGCGTCGGGTCGGTGCCCGACACCCAGGGCTCGGTGATGGCGAACGCACTGCGGAGGTCACCGCGCAGGTTGGGCCACAGCCAGCGGTCCTTCTGTTCCTCGGTGCCGCCCTCGGCGATCAGTTCGGCGTTGCCCGAATCCGGGGCCATATTCCCGAAGACCTCCATCGCAAGGCCCACCCGGCCGGTGATCAGGTTCATCTGGGCCAACGGCAGCTGGCCGAAGCCGTTACCGCCCATGTCCTTCGGCAGATGCACGGCCCATAAACCTCGCTCTCGGACCCGGTCCTTGAGCGGGTCGAACAAGCTCTTGGCCTGCTGTGGTGACAGGTGCGGAAGCAGCGGTTCGATCGGGCGTAACTCGTCGTCCACGAAACTCCGCACCCAGTCGAGCGTGGGTTCGAAATCCGGATCCGCGCAGAAGTCCCATGCCATGCCAACTACCTCTCCAACCCGGCGGACTGGCCACTTTCAGGTCAGGTATTAGAAAAACACCGTTTTCACAATTTTGCAAAGACCTGTTCAGTCGTTCCACACCGCGTCCGGATCAGTGGCCACTTGGGCGGGTCCTTTGGGAACGCTAGGCACAGAGCGCGAGAACCGGGGCGCTACGGACGCCTGCATGACGTTGTCGATGACGCTCACGGCTCCGCGGGCGGTCATGTGCGAGTCGGTAGCGGCCTCGGCGAATGTCAGCACCGGCGTGACGCACGCGTCGGTGCCGTCGAACACCGCGGCCCATTCGTCGCGGGTACGGGTCCGGAATGCCTGCGTGAACATCAACCTCAACGACTCCCACTGCGAGACGTCGTTGCGGTCGGGCAAGTTCATTTGCTCGAACAGGCCGAGCCCGGTGAGTAATTCGGCGTAGAACTGGGGTTCAATGGCTCCGACCGCCATGTACTTGCCGTCGGCGGTTTCATACGTGTCGTAGTACGGCGCACCGGTGTCGAGCATGTTGATGCCGCGTTCGTCGCTCCATATTCCGATTCCGCGGAATGCCCAGATCATCTGGCCGAGCACCGAAACCCCGTCGACGATCGCTGCATCGATCACCTGGCCGCGGCCAGAGGTCTGGCGTTCGATGAGCGCCGCGAGGACGCCGACGAGCAGGAACATCGAGCCGCCGCCGAAGTCGCCGACTAGGTTCAACGGCGGGACGGGTCGGTCGCCTCGGCGCCCGATCACGTGCAGGAAGCCCGTCAAACCCAGGTAATTGATGTCATGACCCGCTCGTGGCGCGCGCGGACCGGTCTGACCCCAGCCGGTCATCCGGGCGTAGATCAACCTCGGGTTGAGCGACTGCACGTCCTCGGGGCCGTATCCCAGACGTTCCATCACCCCCGGACGGAAGCCTTCCACGAGGACGTCGGCCCGCCGAATGAGGCTCATGATCGAGGCCTTGTCGTCATCGTCCTTCAGGTCGGCCTCCACCACGGCTCGCCCCCGCAAAATTCCGTCGGCATTGAACCCGGCGCGAGGCAGTACCCCTGGCCGCTGAATGCGCACCACGTCGGCACCCAGGTCGGCAAGCACCATGGCTGCGTGCGGCCCTGGACCCACTCCCGCGAACTCGAGCACTCGTATCCCGTGCAACGGACCACGGTCAGGGGAGTCTGCAGCCACACCGTCATCCATAACGTGCATTAAACAACATCGTTTTCCAAAGTGACGCGGACGGGGCGACGCTACTCGTCGAGTTAACGGCGTCGGCCGGTGGTCGTCGTCGAAAGGGTTTCCTGGTGGACTCCGGCGACGATCCAGTCGATGGTTCGCAGATAGGACTGGTGCCGTTTCTTCGCATCCAGGACGCCTGCGCGGGTGGGTGGCGCCTGGCGCAGCGCCTGCGCTTCGACGATGGTGTGGTTGATCGTCGTGTTCACCAACGAACGGCAGCAGTCGGTGGCGAGCTGGCGGTCGATTCCCGCCTGCACCAGTGACTTCAGCAGTTTGTTGACATAGGAGGTGATGGCACCACGGTCGTCGACGTTCATCAGTTCGGTGAGGAACGGATGCGCCTGCAGGGCGTCATGGAGCGCGAGACTCCATTGCACGGCGGTGGACTCCCACGTGCCGTATTCGTGGAAGTCCAGTCGCAGCTGCGAGAAATGACGACCGACGAGCGCGCGAATCAGCTCTTCGCGACTGCCCACCTGCTGGTAGAGCGTGCGGGTGGAGCACTTCAGGTCTGAGGCGAGACGTCGGGCATTGAGTGCTTCGGCGCCCTCTTCGTCGATCAGCGCCAAGGCGTGTTCGTAGATCACGTCGACCGGTATGAGCGGCTTAGCCATTCGCAGGCTCTCGCGGTGGCATGGCACTGGAGCGGGGCGACGACATGCCGTCATCTTACGGTGACGGCGTTGTTCTAACAGTGCACGCTCCGTGACCGGGTTCGTCAGCACCGTCCCGCCCGGCAGACCACTTTGTGACCCCGACCACCATGCCGTAGAAAAACGATGTAGTTTTACTGTGGACTTCGTGTACCCAACCGCTCGGAGGGAGTGGGCGCATGGCACCAATGCTGAGGGAGGACATCGTGGCTCTGACTCCTGATCTCGTCCACGAGGCCGTTCGCCGGTTCACCGCCCCCGATGGGATCTTCGCCGTGACCGAGCAGCAGGTGGCCGGAGTGCCTCAATGCGTCTTCACCCACGCTGCGCCGACTGTCCTTGACATCCTCACCTCCGGTCGCGGGCACGCTGGCGCGGACTTTCTCGTCTTCGGTGACCAACGGTGGTCCTTCGCGCAGTTCTTCGCCGACGTCGATGCACTGGCCGCCGTACTGCAGAACGACATGAGCGTCAAGCCCGGCGATCGGATCGCCATCGCGATGCGTAACTGTCCGGACTGGGTCCTGACCTTCGCCGCCGCTGTCCACGTCGGCGCAGTCCCGGTGCTGATCAACAGTTGGGGATCGGCCGAGGAGCTCGAATTCACCCTGCGGGATTCGGACCCGACCGTGCTGGCCGCCGACCTGCCCCGCACCAGACTGGCTGCCGAAGCGCTGCGGCAACGCCGAACGGCGCTGCTGTTCAGCGATGTCGACGGTGGCTTAGAACAACTCGACCCCCGCTCCGTAGCGGATCTTGACGTCAGGAACATTCAGGACGCCCTGGCAGCAGGCCGCGGGCGCGACTTCGCCATCGTGCGTCCTGAACCTGAAGACATGGCGATGCTGCTCTACACCTCAGGCAGCACCGGCCATCCCAAAGGCGTGATCTATTGCCATATCTCAGTGGGCCAGGCACTCATGCACATGATGCTGGCCGGCTTCCTCGGCCTCGAATTCAGCGGCGCGATTGAACTTCGTGGTGGCGCGACCACCGAGGCGCAACTGGTGACGGTGCCGCTGTTTCACGCGACCGGACTGTTCAGCGGCTTCCTGCTGCCCTGTGCGGTGGGTCAAAAGGTGGTGCTGCTGCGCAAATGGGACGCCGTGACTGCGATGCAGACAATCCAGAACGAGAAGGTCACGATGGTCGCGACGGTGCCTGCGATCCTCAAGGACCTGTTGACTCATCCCCGGTTCGACGACTTCGACCTCTCGTCCATCTCGCGGGTCGCCGCAGCCGGGGCCGCCACTCCCGCAGGGCTTCCCGAGTTGTTGCGCCACAGACTCGGCATCGAGAATCGGTCAGCGGGCTACGGGATGACCGAGACGGCATCGGTGTGCGCAACCATGAGCGGACCGGTGTTCGATCTCAAACCTATGGCCGCAGGCATCATTTCACCGATCATCGACCTTCGGACCGTCGACTCTGCGGGCAACGTCCTGCCGTCTGGGTCGGACGGCGAGATACAGCTGCGAGGGGTCACCATCACCCCCGGATACTGGCAACGCGATGACCTCACCGAAGAAGCGTTCACCCCCGACGGGTGGCTCCGCACCGGCGACCTGGGAAGCGTAGATGCTGATGGGTTCCTGCATATCACCGGACGGATCAAGGAAATCGTCATCCGCGGCGGAGAGAACATCGCCCCCGCCGAAATCGAGAACGTCGCCTACCGGCACTCATCGGTCAAGGAGGTCGCGGTCTTCGGCGTCCCCGACGATGCCATGGGTGAAGAATTAGCCATGGTGTGCCACCCCCAAGCAGGCTCCGCACTCACCGAGGACGAACTGCGCGCGCACCTGGTCAACGCACTGCCGACCTTCAAGGTCCCGAAATACCTGGCACTGACCGACGAACCACTACCACGCAACGCCAGCGAGAAGATTCACCGGCTGGCTCTGCGCAACGGCTTCGTCGCCAAATCGTTGACACCACGACGCGAGGAGAGGTCTTGATGAACGTACGCCGCGTAGTGACCGGCCACGACGATCACGGCAAGGCGGTCATCGTCGACGATGGCGTCGTCGAACCGACGACGGTGGCGCTGACGCCCACTGCCTACCACGAACTTTGGCGAGCAGACGTACCGCCGACCCTTCCCGACGCCGGCACCAATGGACCCAAGACGACGTTCTTCCCCCCGGTCGGCGGGTACCGCTTCTTCCTATTCACCTTTCCACCCGGCGAGAACAGCGCCGACCTCGAAGGCGTAGACATCGAAGCAGGCCTGCGTGAGCTGCAGGAGAAGCTGCCCGGCGTGTTGGAAACCAACGAGTTGGACCAACCCGGCATGCACACCACCGACACGGTCGACATGGAGTTCGTGATATCCGGCGAGATCGTCCTCGAACTCGACGACGGCGTCGAGACGACGCTGCGCGCAGGCGATGTGAACATCCAGAACGGCACCCGGCACCGTTGGCACAACCGCGGCACCGAACCCGCGGTCATGGCCGTGGCCATGGTCGGGTTGCCGCGAACCACCTGACAATAGGGAGTGACGATGGAGCTCTACGACGTCATGCGAACCACGTTCGCGGTGCGTGAGTTCACCGACGATCCACTTCCAGATCCGGTCCTCTACCGAATCCTCGACAACGCCCGCTTCGCGCCCAGCGGCGGCAATAGACAAGGCACGCACATCGTCGCAGTTCGAGATGCGGCCCTGCGCGAACGGCTCGGCGACCTGAACGTCCCGGGCGCACGACGATACTTCGCCCAGCTATCGGCGGGCGAAAGCCCTTGGAACGCCGTTGAACCGAGCGGTGTGCCCGCTGAGACGATCGCGGACACGGTGGTACCCGACGAATTCAGCGCCCCGTTCCGGCAAGCGGCGGTCGTGCTGGTCATCACAGTCGACCTGGCGTACGTGGCCGCGATGGACCAGCACCTCGATCGGATCGGTGTGGTCAGCGGCGCATCGGTCTACCCGCTCGTGTGGAACATTCTGCTGGCCGCCCGAAACGAGGGGTACGGCGGCACTCTCACCACGATGGCCGTCGCCGAAGAGGTGCAGATCCGCGACCTGCTCGGCATCCCCGCCACCCATGCGGTCGCCGCCCTTCTTCCGCTCGGTAAACCCACCCGTCAAGTGAGCAAGCTGCGCCGCAGACGTGTCGAGGACTTCAGCACCTGGGACCAGTTCGACGGGCCGCATTTCCAACTCGACGCATGAACAACCCAAAGCAACCGCACGTTGCCGAGAAAGGATGCCGAAGATGAGTGCAGTTCCGAGTCGCCAGGCGCGATTGGCCCATGCTGCGAAGCATGCCGAGTTGTGGAACGCGGGCAAGCGAGAGGAGTGGATTGCATCCTGGCGCACCATCGCGCCAGCCGACGTTCGGATGTTCGACCCCGTGGGCACCGCGGAGAAACAAGGTTTCGACACTGCGACGGGCGACGCGTTCGACATGTTCCAGTCCATTCTCAAGATCAAGATGATCACTGTTCAAGTCAACGGCAACGAGATGGCTTGGGTCTGTGAGAATTACTTCGGCACCGAACCGAACGTTGAAAAGGCGTACAGCATAGAGACGTTCGCGTGGGATGACGGTGGGAATCTGCTCATCAAGACGTACTATCCGATGCCCGAAACCGTCGGTTCCGACAGCGACCCCTACGCACACATCCTCGACGGACAGCAGTAACGGCCGCGCTCCCCCTAGGTGCGGGCTCAGTCCCTAGCCGGGAATAGCCGTATATACGTGACCACGATACTGGGTATTTGAGGTGAAGGAACGATCTATGCGGGCCTGGCAGGTTATCAAACATGGCGAGCCGAAAGAGGTAATGGAGCTCGGTGAAAAGGCCGTTCCGGAACCAGGCCCCGGTGAGGTCCGTATTCTCGTTAAAGCTGTGGCTTTAGGTTTGCCGGACGTGTTTATGTGCCGAGGAACCTATGCCTTCAACCCGGCAATTCCGTTTACTCCTGGCCAGGAGGTGGTAGGCACTGTTACTGCTGCTGGCGAAGGAGTTGATCTTGCCCTTCGTTCTCGAGTGATCGCCACCACCTCCTTTATCCAGGGAAATGGGGGGTTTGCTGAGCAGGCCCTTGCACCGACCAGTGCGACATATCGTATTCCGCATGATATGCCTGATGAGGACGCGGCAGCCTTCCTGATACCGTTTCAAACGGCCTATATTGCCTTGGCGAGACGCGGACAATTATTGCGAGGTGAAACGTTACTTGTTCATGGTGGAGCGGGTGGCGTCGGATCGGCCGCCATACAGGTGGGCTGTGCACTTGGGGCGAAGGTTATCGCTACCGCGACGGGCCCAGAAAAAGTCAAGGCATGTCTCGAGCTGGGGGCTTCTTTGGCGATTGATATCGGCACGGAAGATTTCGCAGATGCAGTCAATAAGGCTACGGAGGGGCGTGGTGCGGACGTCATATTTGACCCGGTGGGGGGCGACGTGTTCGTTCGGTCATTCAAGTGTATTGCCAATGAAGGGAGACTGTTGGCCATCGGCTACTCAAGCGGAAGTTGGAAAAATGCAGCTACTGGAGCTGTCGTCTTCAAAAACTGCTCCGTAGTGGGTGTTCTTGCCGCATTGTATGACAAAGACTTTTTGGATCGCACTCATGAGGAGCTACTCAAACTCTATGCCGAGGGCAAGATCCGGCCAACAAAACAGACAATATCATTTGAAGATATTCCTGACGCGCTGACCGATCTCGCCAACCGTAAGGTGATTGGCAGAGTGGTCGCAGTACTGTGATTGTGGCGGCTAGTGTCTCGTCACTCTATTTCTTTGACTTGGCGACGGACGTGCTCTGATTCGATGTTAGGAAGTTGAGCTAATGGCAAACGAAAGAATATCGGTAGACAAAACCAATCATGTGGCCACGTTGACGTTGAATAGGCCTGAGAAGCATAACGCGTTCGATGGTGTGGCCTTGCAGGAGTTCGGTCAGAGCATGGATGAGCTCAGCCAGGACGAAGACACAAGGGTCATCATTATCACTGGCGCTGGAAAGTCCTTCTGCGCGGGTAGTGACACTGCTTATATCAGCCAGATCCAAGCGGATATGGGCAAAACCGCGGAGCGATTCAATTTCGACAAGCCCTTTGGCCCGTATCAGGTACTCCCCTCGTCTCTTCACAACTGCCCGAAGCCGACGATTGCCGCGATCAATGGTTTTGCTTCTGGCATAGCGGTGGCTTTGATCAGTCTCTGTGATTATCGCATTGCGTCGGAGAGGGCCTCCTTTACACCACAGTTCGTCAATTTTGGTTTAGCTGCTGAAATGGGGATTAGTTACACCCTGCCGCGCGTCACCTCCCTGTCCGTCGCTCTCGAATTTCTGAGTACTGGAGAGAAAAGAGACGCCCAGTGGGCAAAGGAGTGTGGATTTGTAAAAGAAGTGACAACCCCCGAACGCCTGATGGAGTCAGTGATGGAATTGGCTAACAAGCTGGCGAGCATGCCGCCGGTATCGGTGGAAAACATCAAGCGGTTGGTCTATCAGGCCATAGACCCTGGTTTTGAAGCACAGCTTCAGTTCGAGGCACGCGTTGGAACGGCGTTGGCCCAGACTGAAGATTGTAGAGAAGCTGTCATCGCCATGATGGAAAAGCGGGCGCCGGTTTTCAAAGGCAACTGACGCGTTGAGGACGGCCTGCCACCGGAGACGAATTCAGCGCCACCTTGCGATGACTCGAAGACACGTTTGCATTTGCGAACACCAAAATGGAGGAATAGAAAGTATGACACCAGAGGAAGTTGTTAGAGCATGGAGTGATGCTTACGTCCTCAAGGATCTTGATGCCACATCGGCCCTAATGTCGGAAGACTTCATTCGCTTGGGTGACAGTACCCACTGGACGCCAATCACCAAGCATGACTGGAGGGAAGTAATGGTGAATTTTTTCACCGCATTTCCGGACTGGCGCTGGGATATGACCAGTTTGATCGCCTCAGGTGATCGGGTGGTATGCGAATTTACTGAAAGAGGTACCTTTACCCATCCTTATCCGATCATGCCAGGCCTGGTTCTGCCCCCGACGGGAGAATCCTTTACTGACTACGACTGTGATTGTTTTGAAGTTAAACCTGAGTTAGGACATTTTTCGGCGTCGCCGGTTCGTGCAGGCCGCTGATCTGCGGTTTCGATCGATGTCGAGCCGAAATTTGCACACTAAATCTGGGCTCGTAGGGTGCGGTGGTGGCCTATGTG
>NZ_JBKQOI010000248.1:0-27907 GCF_052145595.1 Mycobacterium sp.
TGACCCCCGGTCTACTCGATCGGCGAGCCCCGTGCCTTGGCGCAGGGGGCTCGCCCGTTTTCGAGCCGGCAATTGCGCCCTGACAATTTCGGGTTCGCTGATGGTGTAGACACATGAGCGTGCCACCGCCGCCGGAAGCAACCCTCCCGCCGAACTTCACCGCGCCGTTCGACACCGAATTGGGCCTGCAATTCACCGAAGTCAGCCCCGATGGGGCCCGGGCCCAGCTCGAGGTCGCGCCGAAACTGTTGCAGCCGATGGGCCTCGTGCACGGCGGTGTCTACTGCTCGATGGTGGAGAGCATGGCCAGCGTGGCCGCGTACACCTGGCTCGCCGCGCATGGCGGCGGGAACGTTGTCGGCGTCAACAACAACACGGACTTCCTGCGGTCCATCAACTCGGGGATGGTGTACGGCGCTGCCGAACCGATCCACCGCGGTCGGCGCCAGCAGCTCTGGCTGGTCACGATCACCGACGCCGAGGATCGAGTCGTCGCCCGGGGTCAGGTGCGGCTGCAGAACTTGGAGCCGTCACCGGGCCAGGGCTGAGCCTGGCCGGTCAGCTGGCCCGCCTGGCCGCCGGGCGTTTGGCCTCGGCCGCGAGCACCGCCAGCTGTTCGAGGCGGGTGCGGGCGAACGCCTGCTGCTCCGTGATGGTGAGCTGGCCACGATGAGTGCTCAGGAAGGTCACGATCCAGGACAGCAGCGTGCTCACCTTGGTCTTGAACCCGACCAGGTAGACCAAGTGCAAGACCAGCCAGGCGAACCAGGCGAAAAGGCCGCTGAACTCCAGCGGACCGACCTTGGCCACCGCGGAAAACCGCGACACCGTCGCCATCGATCCCTTGTCGAAGTACTGGAACGGCTCACGCTCTGCCGGGTCCGCCCCGCGCAGTTCGGCCTTGATCGTGTTGGCGGCGTACTTGGCGCCCTGAATGGCGCCCTGTGCCACGCCGGGCACGCCCTCGACGGCGGCCATGTCACCGATGACGAACACGTCGGGGTGGCCGGGGATGGACAGGTCGGGCAGCACCTTGACCCGTCCGGCCTGGTCGAGCTCGACCGATGACTGCTCGGCGAGATCGCTGCCCAGCCCGCTGGCCGAGACCCCGGCCGACCACACCTTGCACGCCGATTCGATGCGCCGCAGGCTGCCGTCAGAGTCCTTGACCGTGATGCCGTCGCGGTCGACGTCGGTGACCATCGCACCCAGCTGGATCTCCACGCCCATCTTCTCCAGCCGCGCGGCCGCCCGCTGACCCAGCTTTTCGCCAAAAGTTGGCAACACGGCGGAGGCCGCGTCGAGCAGGATCACCCGCGCCTTGGTCGAGTCGATTCCGCGGAACGAGCCCTTCAAGGTGTGGCCCGCCAATTCGGCAATCTGCCCGGCCATTTCGACGCCGGTGGGACCGGCGCCGATGACCGTGAACGTCAGCAGCTTGGCCCGTCGTTCCGGGTCGCGGGACCGTTCGGCCTGTTCGAACGCACTCAGGATCCGTCCCCGCACCTCGAGCGCGTCATCGATCGATTTCATGCCCGGCGCGAACTCGGCGAAATGATCGTTGCCGAAGTACGACTGGCCGGCGCCGGCGGCGATGATCAGGCTGTCGTACGGGGTTTCGTAGGTGTGGCCGAGCAGGTCCGACACGACGAACCGCCCGTCGAGATCGATATGGGTGACGTCACCGAGCAGCACCTGGACGTTGCGCTGCCTGCGCAGTACGACGCGGGTGGGGGGCGCGATGTCGCCTTCGGAGACGATGCCCGTCGCCACCTGGTAGAGCAATGGCTGGAACAGGTGGTGCGTGGTGCGGGCGATCAACCTGATGTCGACATTGGCGTGCTTGAGTTTCTTTGCCGCATTCAGCCCGCCGAATCCCGACCCGATGATGACGACTCGATGCCGACGCTCCGGTCCAGCTGTGGCTTCTGGCTGGGGGCTCATGTATCCGCTGCTCCTGACGGGACTCCTCGACGCGCGATTTCAGTTAGCTACCACGCTAGTCATATCGGTACCCCGAAACCCAAGTCGTAAGCATGTGTAATCAAACACAACGCCGGATCTGGCCTGGTCGCCGGACGTGATGCTCGTCATGCCCGGCGCCCATTGCGCCCCGCTACAGGCCGACTAGCGGACGCAACGCCTGGCCGGCCGCATCGACGACACCGGGTGTGTAGAAGGGGATGTTGATGATCAGGCTGGTGAGTCCCGCGTCGACCGCCTTGGTTTTCAGTT
Source organism: Mycobacterium sp. (assembly GCF_052145595.1). Taxonomy (GTDB): domain Bacteria; phylum Actinomycetota; class Actinomycetes; order Mycobacteriales; family Mycobacteriaceae; genus Mycobacterium. The sequence goes on from NZ_JBKQOI010000248.1 coordinate 2,236, forward strand.
GGTCGGCAACCGAATCGGGGCTACCCGCCACCATGCGCTGGGTCATCTCGGCGGGGACCTGGTCGGGCTTGACGTTCTCGTCGAGAAGCACCGTGATCAGCGCGCTGGTTTCCAGCGTGGCCGGATCGCGGCCGATCTTCTCGCATTGCTCGCGCACCACCTGCAGCTTGCGCGGCAGCTCGTCGAACCCGGCGATGACATTGAGATGGTCGAAATGCCGCGCGGCGAGCGGGATCGTCTTCTTCTCACCGCTGCCGCCGATCATCAGCGGAATGTGGTCGCGGAAGCGCGGATTGGTCAGCGCCTCGGTGGCCCGGTAATAGGTGCCCGAGAAGGTGGGCCGCTCGCCCTTGATCATCGGCACGATGATCTGCAGCGCCTCGTCGAGCCGGTTGAACCTGTCGGTGAAGGTGCCGAAGTCGAAGCCCAGCTGATCGTGCTCGAGCTCGAACCAGCCGGTGCCGATGCCGAGGATCGCCCGGCCCTGGCTGACCACGTCGAGCGTGGTGATGGTTTTGGCCAGCAGGGTTGGATTGCGATAGGTGTTGCCCGTCACCAAGGTGCCCAGCTGCACCCGTTCGGTAGCGGTGGCCAGCGCGCCCAGGGCGGTGTAGGCCTCCAGCATCGGCTGGTCGGGGTCGCCCAGCATGGGCAGTTGGTAGAAGTGGTCCATGACGAAAACCGAATCGAATCCGGCCGATTCGGCCTCGCGGGCCTGTGCGATGACGGTTGGGAAGAGGTGCTCTACCCCGGTGCCGTAGGAGAAGTTGGGAATCTGAAGACCAAGTCGAATAGCCACGCTATCCAACTTAGCGATCGACCCGGCCTCCGAAACAGGGCCTGGCCCGGGTCAGATGGCGGCTCAGGCGAACTGGGTCAGGGCGCCGTGGCTGACGTGCAGCGTCTGGCCGGTGATGTGACGGGCCGCGGGGGTGGTGAGGAACAACGCCACGCGGGTGACCTCCGCCGCCACCGACGGTGGCGTGCGCGAAAGGCCGTCGTAACCGGGCTGGACGCTGCGTCCGCTGGCCACGGCGTTGACGGTGATGCCGCGAGTGCCGAAAATTCCCGCCTGGCCCGCGATCCAACTCGAGAGCGTCGCTTTGATCGCGGCGTCAACGCTACCGGCGGGCGGGTTTTCGGCCACCACACTGACGATGGAGCCACCGGACCGAAGGTGATCACCGACGGTCTGCACGGTCAGCACCGCCGAAAGCACGGTGGCATCGAGGGCGTTGCGCCACGCTTTGGCCGTGTCGGACATCGAGTAGGCACGTGGGTCGCCGGCGTCCCACGTCGGCGCCGGCACGTTGATGATGGTGTCGAGGTGAGGGGGGAACAATCCGCGAGCCTCGGTGAGGCTGGCCGGGTCGGTGGTGTCGCAGACAATCGCGTCCACATCCAGTTCCTTGGCGGCGATCTCTAGATCACTGCGCCGTGCGCCCACGAGGGTCACCTGGTGACCGTCATCGCGAAAGCCTTCGGCTACCGTCCGCCCCAGCTCCGTGTCTCCGCCGGTGACCAGCACCTCCACTGCCATGACCTCCTCGTGTTCACCGTTGAACTCAGACCCTGGCAATTCCGGTGGTGGCACACCGCAGGACCGGTGCCCGGGATCTCAGCTTGATATGGCGTCAGCTCATGTTACTGGACAGTAGCTATTCCGCGAAACTCGGAGCGCGGCGACTCGCGGATATTTACATAACTATTTGGCCGTCACGTTTTGTCGCGCTCCGGTTCACGCTGCGCCGACGGCGACGACGCGCTCCCGTTAGGGTTCATCCATGCGTCGGATCACGATCCTGGCCGGTTGGGTATCCACGATGTTGATAGCGGTCCTGGTGGCGTGCAGCTCGAAATCGCCCTCGTCGTCACCTTCCCAGGCTTCCCAGCCGTCGCAGCCGTCCTCGGGCTCGATCATGGTGTTCGCCGCGGCCTCGTTAAAGCCGGCGTTCACCCAGATCAGTCAGCAGTTCAAGACCGACAACCCGGGCCGCAGCGTCGAGTTCGAGTTCGCGGGTTCCTCGGAACTCGCGACTCAATTGACCCAGGGCGCGACCGCCGATGTCTTCGCATCGGCGGACACCGCGCAGATGGACACGGTCGCCAAGGCCGGGTTGCTGGCCGGCAATCCGACGAACTTCGCCTCGAACACGTTGGTCATCGTCACCGCGCCGGGCGACCCGAAGAAGATCGGATCCTTTGCCGACCTGGCCAAGCCGGGGCTCAACGTCGTGATCTGCCAGAAACCGGTGCCGTGCGGCTCGGCGACCCAGCGCGTCGAAGACAGCACCGGAGTACGCCTCAACCCGGTCAGTGAGGAACTCAGCGTGACCGACGTCCTCAACAAGGTCACCACCGGGCAGGCCGACGCCGCGCTGGTCTATGTCACCGACGCGAAGAGCGCCGGAGACAAGGTGACGACCGTCAACTTTCCCGAGGCCGCCGGTGCGGTGAATGTCTATCCCATCGTGGTGCTGAAGAAGGCGCATCTGCCAACGCTGGCGCAGAAGTTCGCGGACCTGGTCACATCCGACACCGGCCAGAAGATCCTCGCCCAATTGGGCTTCGCTAAGCCCTGAACGCCAACCGTGCCTCGGCCGACGGAATTGCCCCGCTGGGTCTATGTCCCGGCCGCCGTGGGCACCGTCTTCGTGGTACTGCCGCTGATGGCGATCGCGATCAAGGTTGACTGGCCGAACTTCTGGTCGCTGATCACCAGCTCGTCGTCGAAGACGGCGCTGTGGCTGAGCCTGAAGACCGCCGCCGCCAGCACCGCGCTGTGCGTGCTGCTGGGCGTGCCGATGGCGCTGGTGCTGGCCCGCAGCACGGCGCGCCTGGTGCGTTTGTTACGACCGCTGATTCTGCTGCCGTTGGTGCTGCCCCCGGTGGTGGGAGGGATCGCGTTGCTCTACGCGTTCGGCCGGCTTGGCCTGATCGGGCGGTATCTGGAGGCCGCCGGTATCAGCATCGCCTTCAGCACGACCGCCGTGGTGTTGGCGCAGACCTTCGTCTCGCTGCCGTTTCTGGTGATTTCCCTGGAGGGCGCCGCGCGGACCGCAGGGGCCGACTTCGAGGTGGTCGCCGCGACGCTGGGCGCACGGCCGAGCACGGTCTGGTGGCGGGTCACCCTGCCGCTGCTGCTGCCGGGCATGACGTCGGGTGCGGTGCTGGCGTTCGCACGCTCGCTGGGGGAGTTCGGCGCCACGCTGACGTTCGCCGGTTCCCGGCAAGGGGTGACCAGAACCCTGCCGCTGGAGATCTACCTGCAGCGGGTGACCGATGCGAACGCGGCTGTGGCGTTGTCGATCCTGCTGGTGGCGGTGGCGGCGTTGGTGGTGCTGGGTCTGGGCGCCCGTCGCCTAACCGGGACCGACACGAGGTAACCGGCCATGAGCGAGTTGCAGCTTCGCGCCGTTGTCGCAGACCGGCTTTTGGATGTGGAGTTCTCGGTGTCCGCGGGTGAGGTGCTCGCCGTGATCGGCCCCAACGGCGCCGGCAAGTCGACCGCCCTGCACGTCATCGCCGGGCTGGTCCGCCCCGACGAGGGGTTCGTGCGATTGGGGGATCGGGTGTTGACCGACACCGCGGCCGGGGTGAATGTGGCGACGCACGACCGCCGGGTGGGCCTGCTCTTGCAGGACCCGTTGCTGTTCCCGCACATGAGCGTTGCCGCGAACGTGGCCTTCGGACCACACAGTCGTCGGAGGGCGTTCGGCTCCGCTCGCTCCGACAACAGAGCGACGGCGCTGCGCTGGCTACACGAGGTGGACGCCGGGCACTTCGCCGACCGAAAACCGCGGCAACTGTCCGGGGGTCAAGCCCAGCGGGTGGCGATCGCGCGCGCGTTGGCGGCCGAATCCGACGTGTTGTTGCTCGACGAACCGCTGGCCGGGCTCGACGTTGCCGCGGCCGCGGGCATCCGCGCCGTGCTGCGCACCGTGGTTACCCGCACCGGCTGTGCGGTAATTCTGATCACCCACGACCTGCTGGACGCGTTCACGCTCGCCGATCGGGTGCTGGTGCTCGAATCGGGGAAGATCTCCGAGATCGGCCCGGTGGCCGACGTGCTCACGGCGCCGCGGAGTCATTTCGGGGCCCGTATCGCCGGCATCAACCTGATCAACGGGACCATCGGCCCCGACGGCTCGCTGCACGCCCGCTCCGGCGCTCGCTGGCATGGGGCCCCAGCCCGGGAGCCGGACAACCAGCTCACCCCAGGGCAAAACGCGGTCGCGGTGTTCCCGCCTACGGCTGTGGCGGTGTATCGGGAGCAACCGCACGGCAGCCCGCGCAATACGGTTGAGGTGACCGTCGGGGAGTTGGATATCCGCGGGTCCGCGGTCTTGGTGCGCGGCCGGGAGCAATCGGACGGTGCGCCCGGCCTGGCCGCGGAAATCACCGTTGACGCCGCCACCGAGCTGCGGCTGACGCCGGGAGAGCGGGTGTGGTTCGCAGTCAAAGCCCACGAAGTGGCCTTGCATCCGGCACCGCATCCTGCGCCCCGATGACCTGCACTGACGCGCGGCAGGTTGCACATTGGCAACAACGGAAAAACCGCATCGCATCGTCCGCAAGGCATCCTTGCGTCACAGCGGTAACACGGTAGGTTCGTCGCCATGGATCAGGTGGAACCGAACTCGACACGTCGCGGAGCACTGCGGGCGACGCTGGCGGCCGCCACGGTGACCAGTGCATTTGTCGTCGCCGTCGCGTTGCCGGCGGCCTCGAACGCCGATCCCGAGACCCCAACCCCGGTCCCGCCAACCACGACGGCGGCTCCGCCCCCGGCGTCGCCAACACCGGCGCCGGGCGCCCCCGGCGCGCCGCAGGCCCAACCGGGCGATGCCAACGCGACGCCGCCGCCACCGGTTGACCCGAACGCGCCCCCGCCACCGGCCGTCGACCCGAACGCCGGCCGGATCGGCAACGCCGTCGGAGGATTCAGCTTCGTCCTGCCCGCCGGCTGGGTGGAGTCGGACGCGTCCCACCTCGACTACGGATCGGAGTTGCTCAGCAAGACCACTGGGCAGCCGCCGACGCCCGGACAGGCACCGCCGGTTGCCAACGACACCCGCGTCGTGATCGGCCGGCTCGACCAAAAGCTTTATGCGAGTGCCGAAGCCGCCAACGCAAAGGCCGCGGTCCGGCTGGGCTCGGACATGGGTGAGTTCTTCATGCCGTATCCCGGCACCCGGATCAACCAGGAAACCACCCCGCTGGCCGGCGCCAACGGGATCACTGGAAGCGCTTCCTACTACGAGGTCAAGTTCAGCGATACGAGCAAGCCGAACGGCCAGATCTGGACGGGCGTAGTCGGCTCGCCCGCGGCGACCACGCCGAACGCCGGACCCCCGCAGCGCTGGTTTGTGGTGTGGCTCGGGACCTCAAACGATCCGGTGGACAAGGGCGCGGCCAAGGCGCTGGCCGAGTCAATCCAGCCCTGGGCCCCACCGCCGGCACCGGCCCCGGGAGCCCCCGCACCGGCCCCGGGCGCGCCGGCACCTGCCCCCCCACCGGCCCCGGGCGCGCCGGCACCCGCCCCCGCACCGCCGCCGGGCCAGGCGCCCGCGGGAGAAACTCCTACTCCGACACCGACCCCGCAGCGCATCCAGCCCGCCTAACCTGGCGAGCCCCTCTTTCGGTCGTTGGGCTGCGGTATGCCCCATCGTGGCCAATTCGACACGCGTTTGTTTACGCAAAACGGGTATACCGAAATCACGGCCCAGCGATCGAGCTGGGCTTTGCCATCGATTTCAAGGAGACCCGCATGGATGTCATGGCAGCAACCGAATACCTTGCCCGCTCCACGACGCTGACCAGCGTCGGCATCATCGGCTACATCATCATCGGTGGTGTGGCGGGGGCGCTGGCCAGCAGGATCGTCAGGGGCAGCGGAGCCGGCATCCTGATGGACATCGTGATCGGCGTCGTCGGGGCTTTGATCGGCGGCTTTATCCTGAGCTTCTTCGTCAACACCGCGGGCGGCGGGCTCATCTTCACCTTCTTCACCGCGCTGCTCGGCGCGGTGATCCTGCTCTGGGTCGTCGGCATGGTCCGAAGGACCTAATCGGCGTTAACCCATTGCGGCCGTGGCAGTTAGCGGCAAGATGGACTGATGGCCCCGGCGGCGACCACCACGACGATGCGCGCGTGGCGTGTGCGTCGGCCCGGACCGATGGACACCGCCCCGCTCGAGCAAGTCACCAGCGAAGTGCCGCGCCCCGAGCCGTCGGAGTTGCTGGTTGCGGTGCGCGCGTGCGGGGTGTGCCGGACCGATCTGCATGTCACCGAGGGCGATCTCCCCGTGCACCGCGAGCGGGTGACTCCCGGCCACGAGGTGGTGGGGGAGGTCATAGAAGTTGGCGCAGCGTTGAGCTCAGGGGCCGGTGACGACTTCGAGGTCGGCGACCGGGTCGGCATCGCGTGGCTACGCCACACCTGCGGCGTGTGCAAGTATTGCCGCCGGGGCAACGAGAATCTGTGCCCGGAGTCCCGCTACACCGGCTGGGACGCGGACGGCGGTTACGCGGAATTCGCAACGGTTCCAGCCGCTTTCGCACACCGCCTGCCGAGCGGTTACAGCGACAGCGAGCTCGCGCCGTTGTTGTGCGCCGGCATCATCGGATACCGCTCTCTGCTGCGCGCCGACCTGCCACCGGGTGGACGGCTGGGGCTCTACGGCTTCGGCGGCAGTGCCCACATCACCGCGCAGGTCGCATTGGCGCAAGGCGCCGAGGTGCACGTGATGACCCGCGGAGCGGAGGCGCGCGAGCTGGCGCTGGCACTCGGCGCGGCGTCGGCTCAAGGCGCCGCCGATCCGCCGCCGGTGCCGCTGGACGCCGCGATTCTTTTTGCGCCGGTCGGCGAGTTGGTGCTGCCCGCGCTGGAGGGGTTGGATCGCGGTGGCACCTTGGCAATCGCGGGGATTCACCTGTCCGATATCCCGCCCCTCAACTACCAGCGCCATCTCTTCCAGGAGCGCCAGGTCCGCTCGGTCACGTCGAACACGCGGGCCGATGCGCGGGCTTTCCTCGAGTTCGCGGGCGAGCATCACATCGAGGTGACCACGCCCGAATACCCGCTCGGACGAGCCGATCAGGCCCTAAGCGATCTCAGCGCCGGCCGTATCGCCGGTGCCGCGGTGCTGCTGGTGTAACTCGGCGGCCCCGGCTCAGGTCGACAGGTGCCAGACCAGCGCCGCGGCCAGGGCACCCAGCCCGTTCAGCGACCAGTGCAGCGCGATCGGCGCGATCAGGCTGCCGCTACGCCGGCGCAGCCAGCTGAAGACGAACCCGGCCGCGCCGGTGGCCAACACCGCCAATGTCACCCCGGCCAGCATCCCGACGATCCCGCCGCCGAACAGCCGAGTGAAGCCGACGTTGTTGCTGGTCAGCCCCAACGACGTGGCGACATGCCAGAGACCGAACAGCAGCGAGCCCGCCAGCGCGACGCCGCGAAAACCCCAGGCCCGATTCAGCGTGCCGTGCAGCACCCCACGGAAGGCCAGCTCCTCGGGGATCACGGTTTGCAGCGGGATGATGACCATCGAGGCGATCAGGGCGCCGGAGATCGTTGCGTAGTGGTTGTTCAGGAACATCGGCCGGGTCATCGGGAGCAGGACACCGAGCGCGATGACAGACGCCACGACGGCCACTGCGGCCAGCGCATAACCCAGACCCGACTTCCAGTGTTCGCGGCCCAGGCCAAGGTCGGTCCAGTCCAGCCCGTTGGCGCGCATCAAAAGCGCCAGGCCGACGGCCGCGACCGGAACGACAGCGATGCTGGCCCATGGCGTGGTGAAGTGCGCGATCAGGTTGGTGAGCACCAGCACGACAACGACCACGGCGATGTCGAGATGGATCCGGAACCGGTGCAGCGCCGAAAGCTGCGACACCAAGGGATGGGTGTCGGCGGCAACGGCGGCGTCAGGCATCCGACAAGCTTACCTGCGGACCGCGTTTGCCCCGCTCACTCGACTCCCCAGGCTGAATTGGTCGTCTCGTTCCCGTCACTTCGTTCCGCTCACTCGACTCCCCAGGTCCAGCCGGCGATTCGCGGGTCGTCCTCGCCGTATTCGCGGGTGTAGCTGCGGGCGGCCATGCGGGCATCGACCATGCGCTGACGCAGCACGGCGGCTTGGCTGGACAGCCCGTCCACCCGGTCGATGACGTCGGTGACCAGGTGGAAGCGGTCCAGGTCGTTGAGCATCACCATGTCGAACGGCGTCGTCGTGGTCCCGCGCTCCTTGAATCCACGCACATGGATCTGGTCGTGGTTGGTGCGTCGATAGGTGAGCCGGTGAATCAGCCACGGGTAGCCGTGGTAGGCGAAGATGACCGGCTTGTCGCGGGTGAACAGCGGGTCGAACTCCTTGTCCGGCAAGCCATGTGGATGCTCTGATTCCGGCTGCAACCGCATGAGATCGACGACATTGATCACCCGGACAGCGAGTCCGGGCAATTCGCGACGCAGGATGTCGGCTGCGGCCAGGGTCTCCAGCGTGGGGATGTCTCCGGCGCAGGCCAGAACCACATCGGGTTCGGCGGTCGCCGTGCTCGCCCACTGCCAGATGCCCAGGCCGCGAGTGCAGTGAGCGACGGCCTCGTCCATGTCCAGGTAGGCCAGCGCAGGCTGCTTGCCGGCGACGATGACGTTGATGTAGTCACGGCTGCGCAGGCAGTGGTCTGCCACCGACAGCAGCGTGTTACCGTCCGGCGGCAGGTAGACCCGCGTCACCTCGGCCCGTTTGTTCGCGACCAGGTCGATGAATCCCGGATCCTGGTGTGACGCGCCGTTGTGGTCCTGGCGCCACACGTGGGAGGTCAGCAGGTAGTTCAGCGACGCGATCGGCCGCCGCCAGGGCAGGTCGCGGCTGGTGGCAAGCCATTTCGCGTGCTGGTTCATCATCGAGTCGACGATGTGCACAAACGCTTCGTAGCAGTTGAACAGGCCATGCCGGCCGGTCAGCAGGTAGCCCTCCAGCCAGCCTTGGCACAGGTGTTCGGACAAGACCTCCATCACGCGGCCGTCGGGCGCGAGGTGCTCGTCATCGGGCTCTATTTCCGAGAGCCACACCTTGTCGGTCGACCCGAATACGGCGTCCAGCCGGTTGGAGGCGGTCTCGTCGGGACCCATGAGACGGAATCGGTCGGAGTTGCGGGCAATCACGTCCCGCAGAAAAGTGCCCAGCACCCGGGTCGCCTCATGCGTTTCCGCGGCCGGCTGCGACACCGGCACCGCGTAGTCGCGGAAGTCCGGCAGGTCGAGGTCGTGCAGCAGCAGCCCGCCGTTGGCGTGCGGGTTGGCGCTCATGCGGCGATCACCGCCGGGGGCCAGCGCCCGCAGCTCGGGGCGCAGCGTGCCGTTGCCGTCGAACAACTCCTCGGCCCGGTAGCTGCGCAACCATTCCTCCAGCTGCGCGCGATGCGCCGGATTGGTGTGGGTTTCGGCCAGCGGCACCTGATGCGACCGCCAGGTGCCTTCCACCTTCTTGCCGTCGACCACCTTTGGTCCGGTCCAGCCTTTCGGGGTGCGCAGCACGATCATCGGCCACACCGGTCGCCCCGCCCGGATGCCACTGCGGGCGGCGTTCTGGATGGCCGCGATGTCGTCGAAGGCGTCGTCGAATGCGGTAGCCAGCTGCTGGTGCACGTCGGCCGGGTCGTCGCCGGCGACGACGATGGGCCGGTAGCCGTAGCCGCGCAGTAGCGATTCGAGTTCTGGCTTGGGAATGCGCGCCAGCACGGTCGGGTTGGCGATCTTGTAGCCGTTGAGCTGCAAGATGGGCAGCACCGCGCCGTCCGTGACCGGGTTGAGGAATTTGTTGGAATGCCAGCCGGCGGCCAGTGGCCCGGTTTCCGCCTCGCCGTCGCCGACGACGCAGGCCACCACCAGATCCGGATTGTCGAAGGCCGCGCCGTAGGCATGCACCAGCGCGTAGCCGAGCTCGCCGCCTTCGTGGATTGAGCCCGGTGTCTGGGCCGCGACGTGGCTGGGGATGCCGCCGGGAAAGGAGAACTGCCGGCAGAGCTTCCGCAGTCCTTCGGTGTCTTCCTCGATGCCGGTGTACACCTCGCTGTAGGTGCCTTCGAGGTAGGCGTTGGCGACCAGTCCAGGGCCGCCATGACCCGGCCCGGTGACGTAAATGACGTTGGCATCCCGATTGCGGATGATCCGGTTCAGGTGCGCATAGATGATGTTGAGCCCCGGCGTGGTGCCCCAGTGCCCCAGCAGGCGCGGTTTGACGTGCTCAGCCGACAGCGGCTGGCTCAGCAGCGGATTGTCCAGCAGGTAGATCTGGCCAACCGACAGGTAATTGGCGGCGCGCCAGTATTTGTCGATGAGAGCCAGTTCTTCGTCGGAGAGGCGTGCGGTCTCGGCGGTCAGGGAGGTGCTCATCCGCCCGATTGTCGTCGCCCATGGTGAACAACGCCCTAACGGCGGCTCATTCTTCGCCGCGGGCCCGGGCCTCGTAGGCCTTGCGCTTCTCGACGTCGACGTCGTCGGTAAAGACGTGCTCGCCACCGAGCATCCGGTTCAGGCCCTCTCCCATCACGCGGGGCATGAACCTCTGCGACACGACCATGGCGCCGGCCGCCTTGGTGACCCGCACCCGCGGCTTGGGGTGGACCACGAGCCCAACGATCGCGTCGGCGATATCGGACGGCTCGGCGTTCTTGAATCCCTTGGCCCCATGGGTGCCCGCGGCGAGCTCGGTGTTGACGAACGTCGGCAACACCATCGAAAACTTCACGCCCGCCGAGCGGTACTCAAGCCGCGCCGAGTCGGTGAACGCGACCACCGCGTGCTTGCTCGCGCAGTACGTGGCCAGCCCGACGACGTAGAGCTCCCCGGCAAGCGAGGCGACGTTGATGACGTGTCCGGATCCGCGGGGCACCATGCGCTGGGCCGCCATCTTGCTGCCCAGGATCACGCCGAAGACGTTGATGTCCAGAATGCGCCGGGTGACGGCGTCCGGCTCGTCGATGATCCTGCCGACGGGCATGATGCCGGCGTTGTTGACCAGCACGTCCATCGGGCCGAGCTGGCGCTCAACCTGGTCTAGAAAATCCGAAAACGAATCCCGCTCGGTGACATCGAGTTTGCCGTACACGTCGAGACCGAGGTCGGCACCCGACTCCTTGACCTTGGCCTCATCGATGTCGCCGATGGCGACCTTGGCGCCCAAATTGTGCAGTGCGGTCGCGGTGGCCAATCCGATTCCCCGTGCGCCGCCCGTGATCACGATGACCTTGCCCCGGACCTTGGGGCCGATGGATGCCGTTTCTGCCATTTTCGTCCTTCCCGAAGGTTGACGGGTGTCAGCTAGGCGATTGGGTAAGCACAGCACTCGACGCCCGTGCCGCGCAAATAACCACTGACAAACCAATGACAAAGGAGCGTTCAGTGCGCGCTGAGCCACACCAGACTGGCGCCCCCGACCACGGCGCAGTAGATCGCGAACGGTGTGAGGGTGCGGGTCTGGAAGTACCGCGTCAGATAGCGCACCGCGAGGTAGGCGCAGACGAAGGAGGCGATGCTGCCGGCGACGACCTGACCGTGGATCCCCGTTCCGAGCTGTCCGAATAGATCCGGGATTTTGTATACCCCGGCGGCAAGGATGATCGGCGTCGCCAGCAGGAACGAGAAGCGGGCGGCGTCTTCATGCGATAGGCCGCGCCACAGTCCGGCCACCATGGCTATGCCCGAGCGGCTGATACCGGGAAGCAGCGCCAGGATTTGGGAGGAGCCGATCAGCACACCACGGCGCAACGGCAGTTGGGCCAGCCGGTTGTCGATCGCTTCGCCGGTGTGTTCCTCGTCGGCCTCCGCGGGCTGGCCTGGACTGGCCGCGGGTGAGACGCGGCGGCGCAGCACCTCGCCGACATAGAGGGCAATGCCGTTGAGGAGCAGGAATGCCGCCGCCGGAATGGGTTTGCCCAGTGTGGTGCGAAACAGGTGTTCCAGCGCCACCCCGGCCAGTCCCACCGGGATGGTGGCAACCACGATCAGCCATGCGAGCCGCTCGTCGGGAGTCCGGATTCGGCGATATCGCGCCGACGACACGAATCCCGCCACGATGCGTAGCCAGTCACGCCAGAAGAACACCAGCAGGGCGGCCGCGGTGGCGACATGCAGGCCGACGATGAACGCCAGGTAGGGCGACTCGGGGGCGGAGACGTTCAGGTCGCGGGCCCATTGCCCGCCGACCAGCGCAGGCACTAAGACCGAGTGCCCGAGGCTGGAGACCGGGAATAGTTCGGTGACGCCCTGGAACGCGCCGACCACCACGGCCTCGACGTAGCTCAACTGCGCGCTCATTTGTGGGGTACCTCCATCCAATGGTCTCGACAACCTTAGGTACGACCTCGCGGGTCGGCCTGCGACGATAGCCGATGGCCTGAACACGAAGGCTCCCGACCAACAATTGCGGCAATAGGGCTGCCCGGCTTGGCTTTTGGCCCGGGACCGGGCAGCATCCAGGGTGACGGGTCGGCCAATGCCCGCGCGTAGGTGCCTGACCAGGCAGGTACGGTGGGCAAATGGCCGACGGGTTGCTCGATGCCGTGCGCGTCCTCGACCTGTCGATTGGTAGCGCCGACGGGGTGACCCGCCTGTTCGCCGACCTGGGTGCCGACGTCCTCAAGGTGGAATTCCCGGGCGGCAGCCCGGCACGCGACGAGTTGCCGACGCTGGCCGGCGCCAGCATCCCGTTCGCCGTGCACAACGCCAACAAGCGCAGCGCGGTGCTGGACCCGCTCGACGACGGCGACTGCGGCCGATTCTTTGACCTCGTCGCGGAAGCCGACATCGTTGTGGACGGTGGCCTTGGCAGCCAGGCCGCCGCGTTCGCGACGTCGAGTGAGGAGTTGGCCGCGCGCTATCAGCACCTCGTGGTGCTGTCGGTCACCGATTTCGGTGCGACGGGTCCGCGATCATCATGGCGCGCAACCGATCCCGTGTTGTACGCGATGTGTGGCTCACTGTCACGATCCGGCCCCACCACCGGCACCCCTGTCTTGCCGCCGGACGGTATCGCTTCGGCAACCGCCGCCGTTCAGGCCGCCTGGGCCGCGCTCGCCGCTTACTACAACCGATTACGTTGCGGCATAGGTGATTACATCGACTTCTCGCGGTTCGATGCCGTCGTCACGGCGCTCGACCCCGCATTCGGCGCGCACGGGCAGGCCGCCGCCGGCGTCCGCCGCACCGGCCGGTGGCGGGGCCGCCCGAGAAATCAGGACGCTTACCCGATCTATCCGTGCAAGGACGGTTACGTCCGGTTATGCGTCATGGCGCCGCGGCAGTGGCGCGGCCTGCGGCGCTGGCTGGGGGAACCGGAAGATTTTCAGGACCCGAAATACGACGCGATCGGCACCCGTTTTGCCGCCTGGCCCGAGATCAGCGTGCTGATCCAGGCCTTGTTCGCCGGACAGACGATGAAGGAATTAGTGGCCGCCGGGCAGGCGCACGGGGTGCCGGTCGCCGCGGTCCTGACGCCGTCCCGGATCCTGGGCTCCGAGCATTTCCAGGCGGTGGGCGCGATCACCGATGCCGAGCTCGTCCCCGGCGTGCGTACCAGCGTGCCCACCGGATATTTCGTCGTCGACGGCCAGCGTTCGGGCTTCCGTGCGCCGGCTCCCACCGCGGGGCAGGACCAGCCCTATTGGCGCGGTAATCCGGCCGTGGTGCCGTCATCGTCGGGCAAGGCCGGCGACTATCCGTTTGAAGGTCTGCGGATTCTCGATCTCGGCATCATCGTCGCCGGGGGCGAGCTGAGCCGGCTATTCGGCGACCTGGGCGCCGAGGTCATCAAAATCGAAAGTGCCGACTACCCGGACGGACTGCGGCAGGCCCGCGTCGGCGAGGCCATGAGTGAGTCGTTCGCCTGGACACACCGCAATCAACTCGGACTCGGGCTGGACCTGCGCAGCGCCGACGGCAAGGAGATCTTCGGCCGACTGGTCGCGGAGGCCGACGCGGTCTTCGCCAATTTCAAGCCGGGAACCCTTGCCGCACTTGGGTTTTCCTACGAGAAGCTTCGTGCCGTCAACCCGAGGATCGTGCTGGCCGAGAGCAGCGCTTTCGGCGACACGGGGCCGTGGAGCACCCGGTTGGGTTACGGTCCGCTGGTCCGCGCCGCCACGGGTGTCACCCGGCTTTGGACGTCCGACGACGCGGAGAACCAGGACGACAGCGCACGGCATGCTTTTTATGACGCAACGACGATCTTCCCCGATCACGTGGTCGGGCGGGTCGCGGCCATCGGGGCACTGGCGGCGCTGATCCGCCGCGATCGGACCGGCGGCGGAGCCCACGTGCACATCTCGCAGGCCGAGGTCGTGGTCAATCAGCTCGACACGCTCTACGTCACCAGGGCCGCACTCGCAGCGGGCATCGCCGCGATCCGCGACGACACCAGCCTGCACGCGGTCTACCCGTGCGCGGGCGACGATGAATGGTGCGTCATCTCGATCGGGTCGGACGAGGAATGGCGCTGTGCTACATGGGTTTTCGACCACCCAGAATGGGTTGACGACCCACGCTTCGCGGCCGGGGAGTCGCGCCTGGCCAACCGGCGCGAGCTGGTGGGGCTGGTGTCGGCCTGGACGCGCACGCGCACCCCGGTCCGGGCCGTGCAACTGCTGCAGTCGGCGGGAGTTTCGGCCGGACCGATGAACCGGCCGCCGGACGTCCTCGAGGACCCCCAGCTGATCGAGCGAAAGCTGTTCAGCGACTTGGTGCATCCGCTGATCGAGCGTCCGCTGCCGGCGGAGACGGGTCCCGCGCCGTTTCGGCAGATCCCTCCGGCCCCGCAGCGCCCGGCGCCGCTGCCCGGCCAGGACACCGTCGAGATCTGCCGAAACCTGCTCGGGCTGAGCGCCGAAGAGACCGAGCGGCTGATCGCGGAGCGCGTTCTTTTCGGTCCTACCGGACGCTGAAGTCGATCTACTGCACCGGCCCGGCCTAACCATCCCGCCGCCGGCCGCCAGTGGTCGTCAGATAGGTTCGCTATATGACCGTGGACCCCAGAACACCGGTGCTGATCGGCTGTGGCCAGGTCAACCAGCGCGATGAAATCGACCCGGCAAAACGGTCCGTCGAACCGGTCGACCTGATGGCCGCCGCGGCCCGGCAAGCTGCGGATTCCCGGGTGATCGAGGCCGTGGATTCCGTCCGCGTGGTGAACGTGTTGTCGGCACACTACCGCGATCCCGGGCTGCTGCTCGGCGAGCGGATCGGCGCCGCTGACTTCACCACCTTGTACAGCCCCGTCGGCGGCAACGTGCCGCAATCCCTGGTCAACCAGGCCTGCCTGGACATTCAGCGGGGCCGGGCTGGCGTGGTGCTGCTTGCCGGCGCCGAAACCTGGCGCACCAGAAGGGGGCTGAAAGCGCAAGGCAGCAAACTCGAATGGACGGTTCAGGACGAATCCGTCCCGAAAGCAGAAGTCTTCGGCGACGACGTCCCGATGGCCGGTGACGCCGAGATCAGAATCGGGCTGGACCGGCCGGCCTACGTCTACCCGCTGTTCGAAGAGGCGCTTCGGATCGCGAACGGCGAGTCCGTCGAGGACCATCTCAGGCGCATCGGCGAGCTGTGGGCGCGCTTCAACGCCGTCGCGGTCGACAATCCGCACGCATGGATACGCAAACCGGTGAGTGCCGAGGAAATCCGGCAGCCAGGCCCGAAGAACCGGATGATCAGCTGGCCCTACACCAAGCTGATGAACTCCAACAACATGGTCGACCAGGGCGCCGCGCTGATCTTGACCTCGGTCGAGCAGGCGACACGGCTGCAGGTCCCCGCCGAACGCTGGGTTTACCCGCACGCGGGCACCGACGCGCATGACACCCCGGCCATCGCCGAGCGTGACGAGCTGCACCGCTCAACGGCCATCCGGATCGCCGGCGCGCGGGTTCTCGAGCTGGCCGGCCTCGGCATCGACGACGTCGACTACGTCGACCTGTACTCCTGCTTCCCCTCCGCCGTTCAAGTCGCGGCGGCCGAACTGGGACTAACCGTCGACGATCCGGCCCGCCCGCTCACCGTCACCGGCGGCCTGACCTTCGCCGGCGGCCCGTGGAGCAACTACGTGATGCATTCCATTGCCACCGTGGCCGAACTGCTGGTCGCCAATCCCGGACGGCGCGCCCTGATCACCGCCAACGGCGGCTACCTGACCAAACACAGCTTCGGCGTCTACGGCACCGAACCGCCGGCCGAATTCCGTTGGGAAGACCTACAACCGGCGGTGGATGGGGAGCCCACCCGGGACGGACTGGTCGAGTGGGAGGGCGTCGGCACCGTCGAAGCGTGGACCACACCCTTCGACCGCGGGGGAGACCCGGAAAAGGCCTTTCTGGCCGTGCGCACGCCTGACGGCTCGCGCACCCTGGCGGTCATCGCGGATCCGGCCGCGGCGGAAGTGACCGTGCGGGAGGACATCGGCGGCGCCAAGGTTGCCGTTACCGCGGACGGCAACGCCACGCTGCAGTAACCGCCGAAAAGCATCACCCGAGGCCAGGGTGCCTTTCGGGCCGTAACAGTCGCGCAAGTCGGGCCGATTTGCCTATTGTCGAGGTGGACGTTGGGGGAGGTGAGCCCAGGTGCAGATCCTGGTTACCGACGCCACGGGTGCAGTCGGGCGGCTGGTCGCGCGCCAGCTGATCGCTGCGGGGCACACGGTCAGCGGCATTGCCGAGCGTCCACACGACTGCCTGGACCCCGGCGTCGAACTGGTTTGCGCGCCGCTGAGTCACCCAATCCTGCAAGATCTGGCCGACGAGGCCGACGCGGTGATCCACCTGGCCCCGGTCGACACGACCGCACCGGGCAGCGCGGACATCGACGGCGTTGCGCATGTGACCCACGCGGCCGCCCGCGCCGGTGCGCGGCTGCTGTTCGTCTCCCAGGCCGCAGGTCGCCCCGACCTGTATCGGCCGGCCGAGGCACTGGTGTCCACCAGTTGGGCACCGAGTTTGGTCATCCGGATCGCGCCGCCGGTCGGCCGCCAGCTCGACTGGATGGTGTGCCGTACCGTGGCCACGCTGCTGCGCACCAAGCCCTCCGCGCAGCCGATAAGGGTGCTGCATCTCGACGACCTGGTGCGTTTCCTGGTTTTCTCGGTGAACACCGACCGCACCGGTGTCGTGGACCTCGCCACCCCGGACACCACCAACCCGACCACCGCGTGGCGGCTGCTGCGATCCGCTGACCCGCGTTCCCGGCTGCATCGGGTTCGCAGCTGGTCGCAATTGATTCCGGATATGGATATCACTGCGGCGCAAGAGGATTGGATGTTCGAGTTCGGCTGGCAGGCGCTCGAGGCGGTCGCCGACACGGCCCGTGGACTCGTCGGGCGACGAGTCGATGCCGCCGGCGCGACCAACCACGGGCGTCAACTGGCGCTCCCGGTGGAGGTTGCTCCGCGGCCACGGCCGTCCGACGGGTTGCACAGCGCGGCCCCGGAGGGCATCGAGGGTGAATTCGACGACTGGATAGATCCCCGGTTCCCGGTCTTCAGTGCAACCGGCCTTGCCGAGGCGCTACCCGGACCACTGACCCCGATCACGCTGGATGTCCAGTTGAGCGGGCTACGCACGGCCACTCGGGTGCTGGGTCAGGCGCTCGCTCTTGGTGGCGTGGTAACCGACGAGTGGGATAGCAGGGCCATCGCCGTCTTCGGCCATCGCCCCTACGTCGGGGTGTCGTCCAACGTCCTTGCCGCCGCCCAGCTGCCCGGCTGGGATCAGCACGCCATCGCCCGGCGCGCCCTGGTCGGCCAGCCGCAGGTGGGCGACCTGCTGCCGTTCGGCGAACCCCAACTGGCCGAGGGAGCGCTCGGGTCGGTCGCCAAGGCCGTCGTCGCGGCGCGTTCGGTTGCCCTGATGCGCCATCTCAAATCCGACACGCGGGCCTACGGCGCCGCGGCCGAGGCAGAACACCTGGACGTCGCGCAATTGGCCGCGCTGCCGGATGCCAGCCTGGAAGTTCGAATCCGGCTGTTGCGCGACCGGATCCACCAAGGCTGGATCCTCACGGCGCTGTGGTTGCTCGACACCGGCGTCACCGCGGCTGCGCAGCAGCGAACCCGGGCGGGATCGAGCGTGTCCGGGATCGACATGATCATGGAAAGCGGCCGCGTCACAGCGGAGACCGCCGAGCTGGCGGCGATGTTGCGCGGTGACCCGCCGCTGTGTGGGATGGCCCGGGAAGGGAACGTCGCAAGCATCCGCGCGTTGTCTCCAGACACCGCCGGCGCTCTCGATGCCGCGGTCGCCCGGATCGGGCACCGTGGGCCAGCGGAGGCCGAGCTGGCCAGCGCGGTGTTCGGCGACGATCCGGCGATGCTGCTGATGGCGGCCGCGCAGGCCGCTGTCGTCGCCGAATCCGCTCCCACTCCCACGGAGCCGCGGGCGCCGCTGATCCGCCGACTGGCCGGCAACGTCCGCGGTTCGCGGGAGCTGGCCCACGACACGACCATCCGGTTCACCCATGAGTTCCGAATGACGTTGCGGGAGCTGGGATCTCGGCGGGTCGCCGCGGACATGACCGACGTTGCCGACGACGTGTACTACCTGACCTGTGACGAACTGGTCACCATGCCGGCCGACGCTCGGCTGCGGATCAAGCGCCGCCGCGCCGAACGGGAGCGCTTGCAGGTGCAGCGCCCACCCGACGTCATCGACGGGACGTGGATTCCGGTTGGCCGAACTGACCCGCAACCAACGTCAACCCAGCAGGTCGGCCAGTGACGACTGCGGATCGGTCAACTTGTCGACGTCGACGGGAGTCTTCGACCGAATCAAGGATTTCACGTCATCGAGCACATCCCAGACGTTGACGTTCATCCCGGCCAGCACCCGATTGTCCCCGTCGAGCCAAAACGCGACGAATTCACGGCCGGGGACGTCACCGCGGAACACCACTCGCTCAAAGCTGGGTGCGTGCCCGACGTATTCCATTCCGAGGTCGTACTGGTCGGTGAAGAAGTAGGGTAGCTCGGCGTATTCGCCCGGCGACCCGAGCATTCCGGCGGTTGCCACCGCGGGCTGCTTGAGCGCGTTGGCCCAGTGCTCGGTGCGGATCCGGCCGTCGAACAGCGGGTGCTGCGCGGCGGCGATGTCACCGACCGCGTAGATGTCGGGATCGCTGGTACGCAGCGACGTATCAACCAGCACCCCGCCGTCGCCCATGGACAGCCCCGCCCGTTCGGCGAGTTCGACGTTCGGCTTGGCGCCGACGGCAACCAGTACGGCATCGGCGGCAACCGTCGACCCGTCGCGCATCCGCAGGCCGGTGGCCGCACCGTCGGTGCCCTCGGCCCGGGTGATCTCCTCGACCTGCGTCTGTAGCCGTAGGTCCACACCGTGATCGCGATGCAGGTTGGCAAACACTTCGCCGACCGTTTCGCCCAGCGCCGCCACCAGTGGTTGTTTCGCCGTTTCGACAACGGTGACGTTGACGCCGCGCTGACGGGCACTGGCGGCCACCTCCAGGCCGATCCAGCCGGCGCCCACTACCGCGAGCGAAGATCCCACGTTCAGAACAGAATTCAGTGCCGCGGCATCGTCGTAGGTGCGCAGGTAGTGGACTCCGTCGGCGTCGCAGCCAGGTATCGGCGGGCGCCGCGACGCGGATCCCGTCGCCAGCAGCAGCTTGTCGTAGGCCACCGTGGTGCCGTCGGGAAGTCCGACGGTGTGTGCGGCGCAGTCCAACGACGACACCCGCGAGCCCAGTCTCAGGTCGACCTGGTGGGCGCGGTACCAGTCGGAGTTCTGCACGGTGAAGTCGTCCAACGACTTCTTGCCAGCCAGATACTCCTTGGAAAGCGGAGGGCGCTCGTAGGGCAGGCGCATCTCCTCGGCGAGAATGACGATGTGGCCGTCGAAGTTGTTGTCGCGCAATGCTTCCACCGCTTTGGCCGCGGCAAGTCCGCCGCCGACGATGACGAATGCTGTCGAACTGGCCATGACTGCTGCCCCATTCTGTTGTGGTGCTGACCAACCAGAGACAGGTCCCATTGAGGCCCCGCCGTCCAGGCTACCCCGCCCGGCTCAGCCCAAACGCCCGCGCAAATACAGCGCATTGCGGACGGCATGGCCACCCGGGTCGTTGTTGAAATACACCCACACGTCCCTGCCGTCGCCGTCCCAATGGGTGATCCGGTCGGCCCAGCGCCGCAGCTCGTCGTTCGAATAGCATCCGGCATACATCGCATCCCGATCCGGCCCGTGCATCCGGACATACACCAGATCCGTCGTGGCCCGCGGGATGCACGCCAGTCCGCCGCCGCTCATCACCACATACGCGGCGCGGCGGCGTTCCAGCAGCCGGTACACAGCGGGGTCATCCCACGACGGATGCCGCAGCTCGACGGCCACCCGGATCGACTCCGGCACGCTTTGCAGGAAGGCATCCAGGCGCGGGTCATCGCGCCGTTGCCCGGGGTGCAGTTGAACCAGTAGCACTCCGTGGCGATCACCCAGCAGCTGCCAGCAGCGTTCGAACCGCTCGATCCACGGCTCGGGCCCCTGTTCGGCCAAAGCCAGCCGCCGATAGTGGGTCAGCCCCCGGTGCGCCTTGACCGACATCGTGAAACCGTCGGGCAGCTGATCGCGCCAGGCGGCGAACGTCGAATCCTTGGGCCACCGATAGAAACTCGCGTTCAGCTCGACGGTGTCGAAAACCTCGGCGTAGCGGGTCAATCGGTGCGCGGACGACAGGCCGGGCGGGTACAGCACATCCGCCCAATGGTTGTAGGACCATCCGGACGTGCCGATCCGCACGGTCAACGGCGGGTCACCCGTGCCGCGTTTCGGCAAACCGGGGCCGGTAATTGCTCATCTATTTGGGCGGCAGGCCGCGCGCGTAGCCGGTTCCCCGCGTGACCCAGCTCTGCAGCTGGCGTTTGGTTTGCACGCCGTCAGCGTCGATCCGTAACCAGCCGCGGGTTTCCCGGCCCGCCATCACCATGGCGCTGACGTGGATACGCTCCAGCAGCTTGTCGGTGTCGGCCGGCGGCACCCGCACCAGCAGGCCGCCCTGGCCGCTGACGGCCACGGACATGTTGCCGTTGATCAGGAAAGCCAGGCCGCCGAACATTCGCTTTTCCTCGACGCCACGTTCGGAGCCGAGCAGTTCGCGGATCCGGTTGGCCAGGTCCTCGTCGTACGCCATGCGGGCCTGTGTCAGTCCAGGTCCACGCGGATGGTCAGCAGATCGGTGCCCGCCAAGCGCACGACCGCGCTGTTGAGCCGGGGGAGGTTGCCCAGCCGCTGCACGGGGTCATCGTCGGGCAGCAGGTGAGCGGTTCCGTTACGCCACTCACCGCCGATGCGCACCCGAACGGCCGGGTTAGCCTTGATGTTGCGGACGAAGTCGGAGTGCTCGCCGTGTTCGGAGACCATCCAGAACTGGTTGTCGATTACCCTTCCGCCCACCGCTGTGTGCCGTGGTTGTCCGGACTTGCGACCAGTGGTCTCGAGCATGGTCACCGGCAATCGCCGACCCACGGGATTGACGACCGACCGTTGAACGCCCTGCACTACTTGCCGTTTCAGATTCACGCCCTTATTCAACGCCAAGGGCCGCGCCCTTGTCACGGGCGTGGCCCTCGCTGTCGGTCAGGCGGCGGCCGTGGCGGGTTCGGCCACCGGTTCCAGCGCCTGCGCCACGATCTCTGCGACGTCCGTCATCGGTTTGACGGTCAACGCTTCGAGCACCTCGGCGGGGACATCATCCAGATCCGGCTCGTTGCGCGACGGGATGAAAACCGTTGACAGGCCGGCGCGTTGGGCGGCCAGCAGCTTCTGCTTGACGCCGCCGATCGGCAGCACCCGGCCGTTCAGCGTGACCTCGCCGGTCATGCCGACATCGGAGCGGACCTGACGTCCGGTGGCCATCGACACCAGTGCGGTGACCATCGTGACACCGGCCGACGGGCCATCCTTGGGCACCGCGCCGGCCGGCACGTGCACGTGGATGCGCCGGTCCAGCGCCTTCGGATCGACACCGAGTTGCTCGGCGTGTGAGCGCACGTAGGACAGCGCGATCTGCGCGGATTCCTTCATCACGTCGCCCAGCTGGCCCGTCAACTGCAGACCCGGCTCACCGTCGGTCGCGCCGGCTTCGATGTAGAGCACATCGCCGCCCAGACCCGTCACAGCAAGGCCGGTGGCCACCCCGGGCACCGCGGTGCGTTCGGCCGACTCGGGCGTAAACCGCGGCCGGCCCAGGTAACCAACCAGATCGGGCTCGTCGATCGTCTTCGGCCCGGGCTGCTCGGCAAGCTTGGTCGTCACCTTGCGCAGCGCCTTGGCCAGCAGCCGCTCGAACTGACGCACACCCGGCTCGCGGGTGTAGTCGGCGGCGATCTTGCGTAACGCCGCGTCGGTGACCGTGACCTCGTCGTCGCCCAGCGCCGCCCGCTCCCGCTGCCGGGGCAGCAGGTAGTTACGGGCGATGGCGACCTTGTCGTCTTCGGTGTAACCGTCGATCTCGACCAGCTCCATGCGGTCCAACAGCGCCGACGGAATGTTCTCGATCACGTTGGCGGTCGCCAGGAAGACGACGTCGGACAGGTCCAGGTCGAGATCCAGGTAGTGGTCGCGGAACGTGTGGTTCTGCGCCGGGTCGAGCACCTCGAGCAGCGCCGCGCTCGGGTCGCCGCGATAGTCGGAACCGACCTTGTCGATTTCGTCCAGCAGCACAACGGGATTCATCGACCCCGCCTCGCCGATTGCACGCACGATCCGGCCCGGCAACGCGCCCACGTAGGTGCGACGGTGCCCGCGGATCTCGGCCTCGTCGCGCACACCGCCCAGGGCGACGCGCACGAACTTGCGGCCCAGCGCCCGGGCCACGCTCTCACCCAGCGACGTCTTGCCGACGCCGGGGGGACCCGCCAGCGCCATCACCGCGCCGGAGCCACGGCCGCCGACGACCTCCAGCCCGCGCTCGGCGCGGCGGGTACGCACGGCCAGGTACTCGACGATGCGGTCCTTGACGTCCTCCAGTCCGTGGTGGTCGGCGTCCAGGATTTCCCGCGCGGCCTTCAGATCCGTCGAGTCCTCGGTCTTGACGTTCCAGGGCAGGTCGAGCACGGTGTCCAGCCAGGTGCGGATCCAGCCGCTTTCCGGGCTTTGGTCGCTGGCCCGTTCGAGCTTGCCGACCTCCCGCAGCGCGGCATCGCGCACCTTCTCGGGCAGGTCGGCGGCCTCCACGCGGGCCCGGTAGTCGTCTGACCCGTCGGGTTCGCCTTCGCCCAGTTCCTTGCGGATGGCGGCCAGCTGTTGGCGCAGCAGGAACTCCTTTTGCGTCTTCTCCACGCCCTCGCGGACGTCCTCGGCGATCTTGTCGTTGACCTCGACCTCGGCCAACTGCTCGCCGGTCCAGTCGATCAACAGACGGAGGCGACGGCCCGTATCTTCGGTTTCCAGCAGCTGGCGCTTCTGCACAGCGGTCAGATACGACGCATAACCAGCCATGTCGGCCAGCGCCGACGGGTCGATCAGCCGGTTGACGACGTCGACCAGCTCCCAGGCCTCGCGGCGTTGCAGCATCGCCAGCAGCAGCTTCTTGTATTCGGCGGCCATCGCACGCGTCTCGTCGCTGGGCTCAGGCTCGGTGACCTCGGTCACCTCGACCCACAACGCCGCGCCCGGCCCGCTTGCGCCGATGCCAATCTGGGCCCGCCGCTCGCCACGCACGACCGCGGCGGTACCGCCACCGGCGATCTGGCCGACCTGCAAAATCGTCGCCAGCACGCCGTAGGACGGGTAGCGGTCGTCGAGCCGCGGGGCGATCAGCAGCTGGCCCGACTCACTGGCGCGGGCAGCGTCGACAGCCGCTCGAGCGGCGTCATCCAAGGCGATCGGCACGACCATCCCGGGCAACACGATCGGGTCACTGACAAATAACACCGGCACTGACTTGGCTTCCGCCATCGAATCCTCCAAAGTTAAGCCTGTCGCGCTCAACCTTCGTCGGAGGTGATTTGTTCCCGAGGACTACGCGGTGGAAGACGAGGCGCGCTGGCGGGCCCGGAACGCCTGAACTTTCGCGCGGTTGCCGCAGGTGCCCATCCCGCACCAATGCCGGTTTTTCGCCCGCGACGCATCGAGGTACAGGCGCATGCAGTCCGGGTGGGCACAGCGCTTGACGTTCTCGATGTCGGTTCCGGCGACGAGATCGACCAGATCGGCGGCCAGAGTCGCCAGCAGTTGCGACGCGGTGCCCTCGCGGCGGGTCGCGCCGGTTCGCTGCAATCGCGGCGTGAGCTGAGGTTGAGCTGCACGCTCATTGAGCAGGTCGACGTCGGCGGGTTGGGGCCGGCGGTGCTCTAGCCGGGCGATCACGGTCCGGTAGATGGCTTCCCGCAGCTCGATTGCGGCCGCCAGATCGTCATCGGTGACGTGGATGGCGCCGTCGAGCAGCCCTCCCTGAACTGCAAATTCCGACAACAGTTCAGGCCGAGTCAGCAGTTCTTCGCGGGCCGAATCGCGGTGCTTCATGGTGCCCACGAAGTTCAGGCATCGGCGGCCGCCCACATAGACGAATGTCACAAGTAACCATCTTGACAGGTTTCATCGCCGAGCGCCAACCTATAACTATCTAAACAGGTTACGAGGGTCTTAGCAGTTCGAACGAGAAGGACATGTCCGGCGTCTAAGCGAGTAACCAGCCGATCTATTCGGCAGTGAACGGCGAAAGGAGCCAACCTAAAATGGACCTCTACCGGATAACCCACCCGCTGAGGTTGGGCAGAGGATCGCACCAGCCGGGCTCCGGCAAAGGGTGCGCGATGAACGTCATTTCTTACATCACCGGCGATGAGCAGGTCACCGACTTTCCGACCCGCTCGGTGCGGCCGCTGAGCCTGCTCGTCCAGACATCCAACGATCTGCTCGCGGGACCCGCTGGCTACCTGTTACCCGATGACAGCGTGCTGGCCCTCGACCTCGCCTGGCAGACGGTCGGAACCGCCGATGTTCCTGAGACCGTCGTCCACGCCTGGATCGCCGAATTGCTGACCAGTCCGACCTGGTGAGTGCTCAAGTACGCCAAAATCACCGCCCACAAAGCGATCCTCGACATTGCCGAGCTGCACCGCGCCGCCGCTTCGGGTGACATGCCCGCCGACGCGGACTGGGACGCCGCCGGCCGCGCGGCCCGCGAGGTGGCCTCGACCCTCAGCGGCGCCGGGATGCGTGCGGTGCAGGCCGCGTCCGAGTCGACCGCATTCGTGGACAGCGACCTGCTGATGTCGCTGGACAAGGTAGTCGTTCACGCGCAAAACGCGCACGGTCTCGCCTCCAGGGACACCACGACGGTCAGCCGGATGATCGAGCTCACCGGCCACGCGATCCGCTCATGGCGTCAGCTGGCCGGGCTCGCCCAGGACACCGCCCGCGACATCAGCCCCGTCGAGCCCGAATCGCGCGTAACGGCTTACGCCTAAAAGAACCGAGACAACGGTTCCGTGTCCGGCACCGCTCGCCACAGTCTGCCGATCAGTGGAAGTCTCGGCACCGGCCCCTAGACGGTATGAGGGGCTGGGGCCTCGCTCACATGTGAACGTGGGTTGCCGTCAGGAATGTGGTCCTGGCCGGTAGAGCCACAAGATGTGGGAGGCCCCAGTGAGAAATTATCGTACGAGTGTCGG
>NZ_JBKQOI010000249.1:0-8415 GCF_052145595.1 Mycobacterium sp.
CGGCACGACTGCCACCGCGCCGAAAAGCGCGAACACCAGCAGTTCGAGAAGTTGGCCGGCCGCGTCGGAGACTTGTGTCGCCGCCGCCTGGGTACCGCTGCGGCGCGAAACAACTGCGTAGGCCAACCCGCCGACGAAGGCGGTGACGAACCCGCTGCCGTGCAACCGCTCGCCAAGCCCGAAGCAGACGAGCGCGAGCGCCAGGGTCGCCAGCTGCGCCCAGGTGCCGCTCATCCACCCGCGCGAACTGGATCGTGAGATCACCACGCCGCCGATCACACCAATGAGCACGCCGACCGCCAGCGAGGCGAACTCGGTGCGAAACGCGAACCAGGCCCAGCGGACCGGAGCGGGATCAGTCTGCTCCGAGGCGAGCGCCAGCGCGGCCAGCAAAGCGGCCAGCGCAACGCCGTCATAAAGGCCGCTCTCAATCGAGAGCGCATGACGGACACGCTCAGGGATGCGCCGATCCTCGAGCAGGGCGTCCACCAACGCCACCTCGGTGGGCGCCACGATAACGGCCAGGCACACCGCTTCCCAAAACGGCAGCACCGGCAGCACTGAGACGGCGATTGCCGTGTTGAGGGTGATAGTCACGGGTATCCCTATCGCCATCAGGCGCATCGGCAGATGGCCCCGTCGAAACGTGGTCCGCAGGTTCAGCGTGGAGGCTTGGTTGAAAAGAATCACCGTCAGCGCCAGCTCCGAAAGGACCGTGAAAGCCTTCGCGTCGGACCCCGCCTTGATCAACCCCAGGCACGACGGACCGAGAACTATCCCGAGGACGACGAATATCAGCGCGGGCGCCAGGTACCAGCGTCGGACCAGCCCGGAGACGGCGGCATAGCAGAACACCAAAACTGTGAGGACGAACGCAGTCTCACTGTGCATTCTCTGCTCCTGCCTAGCGTCGGCTCCATACTGACACTCGCCGGCACGCCCCTAGGTTCCTCGACTACGGTGTCGCCTCAATCTGTCCCTTCCTGGATATTCGCTGCGCGCCATTTAGCGGTGAGATGTCAACGTCCGCTGGCGGATTCGTCAGGCACCGGATGCCTTAACCGGTCACCGGTCTCGAAGTCTGCCGACACCCAATGCCGGACCGTGGGATTGGCTCTCGCGGTCGGTGCCGGCAAAATTTGCTCTCGCGGTTACTTTCGAATTGTTACTCGCCCCAATGTCTTATTTTGTTGTGCTTAGCTAAGTGGCATCGATAGCCGTTCGGACACTGGACGAGAAGGAGCAAGCATGATGCTGTCAAGGCGTGCCATGCATGGCGCACTGGTGGGAGCGATCGGTACTTCGGCGATGGCCGGTGCGATGCTGTTTGGGGGCGCCTCGTTGGCGTTTGCTGACCCCACGCCCGAACCGCCACCTCCAGCCCCTGCGGCCCCGGCGCCTGGGTGCACGGCCGCCGACCTGGCGCAGGCGTCGGGCACAGTTGGGACCGCGATGGCGGGCTATCTGTTTAGCCACCCGGACGTCAACGACTTCTTCACCGGCCTTCGTGGGCAGCCGAACGAAGAGATTCGCGGCGACGTCCAGAACTACATGAACGCCCACCCCCAGGTTGAGTCCGAAATCAACGGGATCCGTCAACCCGTCACCGACCTGAGCGATCGCTGCGATTACCACCCTAATTCGGGTCAATAGTCACCTAAGTGGTGTCACGCCCGACCATCACCTTCGACATAGGCCAGTCACGCCGGTGAGGAGACAAGCAAGATGAGTCATTGGTTACGGTCATGGACTATCACGGCGGCGACCGTCTTGGCGCTCGCGGCCGTCCCCGGGGCGATCGTCACTATTCCCGCACCCGGGGTCGCTAACGCCGACGTCTGCGCTAGCGCCGGCCGACGGGTATCGGTGAGTGGCTGCGCGAACCTCGCCGACACGGTTGCGCCTTACGTTCCGCCGCCGGCGTACTACGCTCCCATGCCGTACGACCCACCGCCGCCCCCGAACGCCACCGGATGTGTGAGCTACAACGGTCGGTGGGTCAACGCCGGCGGGTGCAATTAAGCCCTTCCCCTATCGCCAAGCAACCACATAGCCACCGGATCGCGTGGCCTCCGGTGAGCAGCGCCGAGCGGGTCGGGGTGCACACGCTCAAACTGCTGCCGGTTTCGAGTTGATGAACCTCGCGCGGGGGGTTGTCGTGTGGGTGCCCGGCTTGACCGGGATTGCTGCCATCGCCCGCTCGGCCATCGCCGTGATCGTCAGGCTCGGATTCACACCGGGATTGGCCGGGATGACCGCACCATCGCAGATAAGCAGGTTCTGGTAGCCGAACACCCGATGCTCGCCATCGACAACTCCGTGCTCGGGGGTGTCGGCCGCTACCGCGCCGCCCAGAATGTGTGCGGTGATCGGCATGTTGAACAGCGCTTCGGTCAGCCAAGTCTGCGCTGTCCCACCGGTCCGGTCGGCGAGCCGCTGGGCGAAGTCGTTGGCCACCGGCAGGAAAGTGGGCGTCGGGTGGTCCGGATCCTGGCGCGTGGTGAGCCGCAGCCGCCGGCCGAGTATCCGCCGCTTGGGCACCAGCGACAGCGATGTGTCGGTGCTCTGCATGACGCCGGTGATGAGCGAGCGTTGCGACCAGCCGCGCGGATTGGTCACGCGGACAAATCGAATCGGGTGCCTGCAGATCTGGGCGAGCAGCTTCAGCGGCCGGGTGATTCTCGTGCCATCGCCTGTCAGCAGTGTGAACATCAGGCCCATCACGTTGCCGCCCGGCCCGTAGGTAACGGCTTCGACATGGCTGTCCCCGGTGGGGTGCACGCTCGAAGTAATCGACACGCTGCGACCCCACCCTCGGTCGTCCGGAGTGGTCACCGCGGTCATCGCCTCGCTATTGGTGCGGACCAACTGGCCGAGCCGGTCAGAGATTCGCGGCAGCGTGCCGTCCCTCTTACATTGGGCGAGTAGTTGATTCGTTCCCAGCGCACCGGCGGCTACGACCACACCGCGTGCGGTCTGCGTGCGGCGGTCCTTGCGAATCCAGGAGCCACTGCGTTCGCTGGTCACGGCGTACCCGTCGGAGCCATCCGCCGCCCCCAGCGGCCGGATCGAGGTGACCGTGCGTTCGGGATCGATCTGCACACCGAGGCGCTCCGCGAACCACAGATAGTTCTTCGGCAGCGTGTTCTTGGCATTGTGGCGGCATCCCAACAGGCACAACCCGCATTCGATACAACCCGACCGGGCCGGACCGGCGCCGCCGAAATACGGATCGGCGTGCACCACGCCGGGCTCGCCGAAGTAGACGCCAACGGGGACTGGGCCGAAGGTCTCAGCTACACCTAGCTCGACGGAAATGGCCTCGATGGCGTCGTCGGCAGGCGTGCGCCGCGGCTGCGTCACGACGCCGAGCATGCCCTCGGCCAACTCGTAATACTTTTCGAGATTCGGGGCGTCTCCGCATACCTTGCGCCAGTCCTCGAAGAATCCATCCCCGGCTCGCCAGAGGGTCTGCGCGTAGACCAGGCTGCCACCGCCCACGCCACTTCCGCTGAGGATCATGACGTCTTTGAACGGTGTGACCCGCAGAATGCCGTTCAAACCCAGCTTGGGCGCAAAGATCATCCGGCGCAGCTGCGAGAGCCGCTCGGCGAAGTCGTGGTCCTCGAAACGACGCCCGGACTCCAAAACGGCTACCCGATAACCCTTCTCGGCTAGGCGCAGCGCCGATACACTGCCGCCGAAACCGGACCCGACAATCAGATAGTCGTAGTCGTGTGCCTGGCTCATCATCGGCTCCTTCGCGCGTGGGAGTTGGCAGTTCTGACTGGTTTTGCAACTGTTGTTGTCTCGTACTCGCCGGAGAGCGGATCCAGCTTGTAGACCCCTGGGCCGGGCGCGGGCCGGCCGCCTTCGGCGAACGCGCTTGGCAGCGGTCGATGCGAAGTGCTGGTTGGGATGCGCTGGACAACGTGCACGACATGAGGTCGCCGGTCCGGTGACAGCTGTCCCAGTGCTGCGGAGAGGTCCTCGGCGTCGAGCGATCGCCCGGATCGCAGCGTGAGGGCGGTTATCGCGAGGTTGTTGCCTTCGGATCCGGGAACGGCGTATGTGACGCTCATGTCGATCGCGTCGAGGATGCCGAGTGCGTCTTCGACGGCGGACCCGCCGACCACCCCGTTAGCGGTAGTGACGAGCGAGTCGGCACTGCCTGCGAGCCAGAAGTCGTCATCCTCGTCGCGGTAGAACAGGTCGCCGGTCAGCACCCAGGCGTCTCCCGGTGCGAATAGCCCGCGATGGGGACGCGCCGCCGGCGACATTCCCGGCTCCACTCGCGAGAGCAACATCCCGATTTCCCTGGGCCGGCACTGCTCGGCGGAGCCGTCCGCCCGAAGGGCCAGCTGCCGGGTCTTTTCGTCAATGCGGGCGATGCGCAACTCGGGACTGCCCGGAAGCGGGGTGCCCATGCAACCGACCTTCGCGCCGGGCATGTTGACCAGGATCGCGTCGGTCTGCGCGGAGGCGTAGTACTCCACCACCCGGGCGGGGGCGAAGCGCTCAATGACCCTGTGCCACAGTCCGACCGGCATGCCCGAGCCGATGAATGTGCGGATCGTGTGGTGGTGCTCACCCGGATTCGGTGGCGCCTCGACGAGGTCGCGGAGCTGCGTCCAGGTGTAGGACACCACGGTCACGCCGTAGCGGCGCGATTCATTCCAGAACGTGTCGGGGTCGAACCGGCTCGCCATCGAAAATCGGGCGCCGCTGGCGACGGCACCGCCGAGGGACATCAACAGGCCCGACGGGTGGTGGATCGGGTTGACACTGAAGACCGTGTCGCGCGGTCGGAGTTCAGCCGACGTCGCGGTTCCGAACGCGGCCCGCGCCCAGCGGGCATTGGTGATATTTCGCGCCCTCGTCGACGGACCGTCGCCGGTGAACAAGACAAACGCAGTCTCGCGCGCCAGGCCGGGATTCGGTCGATACCAGGTCGGGAGGATGACTTCATCTGGATCGATGCGCTCCAGGTCGATCACCCCGTCGACGCCGAGGTCCCGTTGTCCTCCGCCGCCGCCGAGCACGAACACCTCGGCGTCCGTCTGCCCGTGGACGGAGTCGACGTGTTCCGGGTCGGTCACGATGCGCGCGGCGCCACCAAGTTTGATCTCCTCGGTGAACGACCCGTCGGGCCGCAACAACACGACCACCGCTCCGATCCGGTTGAGCGCGGCAACGGCGATAAGCATGCTGGGGCGGGTATCCATCAGGACGCCGACGGGTTCACCCTGACGCACGCCGACCGACAGCAGTCCCGCCACCACAGCGTCGATACGCGTCTTCAGAGCAGCGTGAGTGTGGGCGCGATCCTCCCACAAGAACCCGACTGCACCGGGGTGCCCTTCGGCGCGTTCGTCGAGGAGGCAACCGAGCGACACCCGCGTCTCAGGGCGCACCAATTCCAGGCGCAGCAGCCGCGGCAGATTCGTGGCGGCACCCGCCGTGAGTGCCCACGTCGCGTCGAGCGTCGCCGCGCCCAAGCGCCAGCCGGCCCCCAACCCCTGGCCTACCGCCGCGATGAGCGGGTTGCGTCCGTTGCTGTCGGCGGCGATCTTCGACGGTGCGATGGCCATCGGCTCGATGATCTCCGGCATATCCGTGCCGTTGTCGAGATGCGATGCCCAAGCGGCAACCGTCGGCCAGGTTCGGGCCGTTGCCGTTGAACCCACGACGATGCCGAGGTGTCCGACCGGCAGCGAGACCTCGTAGATGCCGGCACGCGGAGCCGCGCGGCGGATCGCCCGGACCGCCTCGGGCTGTCCGATCTGGTCGTTCTCGCCGACAAAGCACAGGACGGGCCGGTCGATGTCGGCGAGGGTCAGCGGTTGCCCGTCGATGACCATGCCGCCGGACAGCATCCGGTTCTGTGCGATGAACTGCCGCAGTGCGTCGGCGAGCGCCGGAGCCGGCCAGGCGATCCAGCCTTCAGACTCGATAAAGCGCCGCTGGCGCTCGTTGGGCAGCAACGCTTCGCGATCGTGCAGTTGCCGCAGGAACTGCACACGTGACCGCACATTCTTTACCGGATCGAGCAGCCGAAAGCCTTCGCGGGTAGCCCAACCGGGCAGTCCCGTGCGGTCCAGTAACGCGGCGACCGCGTCCGCGGCGAATTCCATCACCGGTTCGGGCAACGAGAATATGCCCACCGACTTGGTGTCGACCGGGCTACCGAAGGAGATGACGCTCGCCAGCCCCGCACCGCGGCGGTAGGCGGCAACCGAGTAGGAGAACACGCCTCCCTGGCTGTATCCGCCGAGGTGGACGTCTCTGCCGGTCAGGTCCCGGACCCGGTCGACGATTTCGCTAGTCGCAACGATGTGATCGGCGAGGGTCCGCTGCAGCCCACCTTCCTCATGTTCGGGTGCGCCGAAATCGACCACCCACGGGTCGATGCCGTGGTCATGCAGCACGCTCACCGCCGACGATGAAGAGGACACGTCGTAGACGTCGGCCACGAACATCATCGGCGGGACGAGAACCACCGCCGGCCGTCCGCTGCTGTCACCATCCGGGAAGTACCGGCGCAGCCGGTACATCGGCTCCTTTGCCACCACCTCGAACGGCGAGCCTTTTTCACCCGTCGCGAACCCGCCGTGCATGAGCAACTGTGCCGCGTTCATCGCCACCGCACCGAGTTGGTCGGTCCGTTTAGCCAATCCCACCCGTTCCATGAGGGCAGTTACTCGATTCGAGTTGTTCACGGCAATCCGTTTCAGCAAAACCAGTCAGAGCTGACTATATTATGTCTAGTTAAGCAGGGATCGCCGGGTCGGTCAATACCTCCGTCCCGGGGTTGTAACCGGGCACTTGGTTATCGGACCCGAACACGGCTGCTTCGTCGACCATTGACCCTCCGCAGCGCGACCGCTAGTCTCAAAACCGGTCATCTCTGACTAATTCAGGAGTATGTCAATCGGATGCACAGCACCAATCCGTCAGTGTCGACCGACGATGCGGAGGGCGCGCCGAGCGCGCGCGGATCCCTCATAAAGACGACTCCTGCGACATTCGACGCCCTGGACGAGTCCTTCCAAAGCGATCCGTTCCCGACACTCTCTGCGCTCCGCGATCAGTGCGCCGCGTTTCGCGACGCGGTCCTGCCCGCTGTGCATGTCCTTCGCTACGCAGAATGTCAGGCAATCCTGCAAAACCCGGTCGGCTTCACCAACGACTTCGCCTGGGCGATCCAGCCCTACCTCGAGAGCATGCCCGAGTTGGCGACGGAGCTGCCTCCGTTGTTCCTCGCTACCGATGGAGCCGAACATCATCGGTTGCGGTCATTGGCCAACCGTGCATTCTCCCAACGGTCGGTCGGCCAAATCGAGGAACACGTCCATCGGCTCACCGAGGCGCTGCTCACCGAAGCGATCGAGCAACGTGACGTCGACTTTATCGGGGCTGTGGCGTACCCGCTCCCGGTGCAGGTCATCGCGGAGATGCTCGGCTTACCCACCGCCGATCGCGAGTGGTTCAAAGACTGGGCGACCCGCTTCGCCGAGGGCTTCGGCAGTGCCGTCTTCGGTGTGCCTGAGCCGCACGTCATCGCGGCCCAGGTGGCTACCTTCCGCGAGATGCACACGTATCTGCGGCCCCTCGTCGAGGAGCGCCGCGAATCACCAGAAGAGGATCTGCTGTCGCGGCTTGTATTGGCCGAGGAACACGGCGACCGGCTGACCATGCCGGAACTGATGCAGATGGTCGCCGGGCTGCTCCCTGCCGGCCACGAGACCACCACCAACCTGATCGCCCATACCGTCGTCGAATTGGCCCATCACCCAACAGAACTCGCGCGGCTCCGCGCAGACCCCGAACTCATCCCGTCGGCCGTCGAAGAGGTCGCTCGACTGGGAGGACCGACCTTCGGACTACTACGTGTGGCGGCGGCTGAAACCGAGATCGCCGGAGTGGAGGTCGGGGAAGGCGAGCTCGTCATTCTCTGGGCGAGCGCCGCGCACCGCGACCCGGACGTTTTCGACCGGCCGGATACCTTCGATGTCGGACGGGACCCGAACCCGCACTTCGCGTTCTCCCGTGGGCCCCACTTTTGTCTCGGCGCCCAGTTGGCCCGGATGGAAGCGCGGATCGTGCTCGCGCATCTTCTCGACTCGACATCCAGTTTCGATCTGCTCAGCGAGGAACTTCCGTTGCACCCCAGCCCGATCTTGCGCGGCTACACCGAACTTCCCGTGCGGTTGACGCCACGCAGCTGATGGTTTCCGCCTTGTGGCGTGACGCGTAGTCGACGCGGGGGTCATGGCCCGGCCGGTGAAGTCAGGCCGGCGCGTTGAGCAGGTCTTCCCGGTTCGCGTCGCAGAGGAGTTTCTCGTATACCGGGATCAGCCGTTCGCCCAGAGCCTGCATGCGGAGAAGCTTGCGTGCCGATCCACGAACCCTGAC
>NZ_JBKQOI010000250.1:0-15625 GCF_052145595.1 Mycobacterium sp.
GCATCTACATCATCGACCTGCAGCAGACGCTGACCTTCATCGACAAGGCGTACGAGTTCGTCAAGGAGACCGTCGCCCACGGTGGCAGCGTGCTGTTCGTCGGCACCAAGAAGCAGGCGCAGGAGTCCGTTGCGGCCGAAGCGACCCGTGTCGGTATGCCGTACGTGAACCAGCGGTGGCTGGGCGGCATGCTCACCAACTTCTCCACCGTGCACAAGCGCCTACAGCGGCTCAAGGAGCTCGAGGCGATGGAGCAGACCGGTGGCTTCGAGGGCCGCACCAAGAAGGAAATCTTGATGCTGACCCGCGAGAAGAACAAACTGGAGCGCAGCCTCGGCGGTATCCGCGATATGGCCAAGGTGCCGTCGGCGATCTGGGTCGTCGACACCAACAAGGAGCACATCGCCGTCGGCGAGGCCCGCAAACTGGGCATCCCGGTCATCGCGATCCTGGACACCAACTGCGACCCCGACGAGGTCGACTACCCGATCCCCGGCAACGACGACGCGATCCGCTCGGCCGCGCTGCTGACCAAGGTGATCGCCTCCGCGGTCGCCGAGGGGCTGCAGGCCCGGGCCGGCCTGGGCCGTACTGACGGCAAGCCCGAGGCGGAATCCGCCGAGCCGCTCGCCGAGTGGGAGCAGGAGCTCCTGGCCTCCGCTACCGCCACCGCCGCCACCCCCTCTGCTCCGAATGACGCCGCATTAGGCACAACCGAATCAACCCCCACGGAAGGCTGATATGGCGAACTTCACCGCTGCCGACGTCAAGCGGCTTCGGGAACTCACCGGTGCCGGCATGCTCGACTGCAAGAACGCGCTGGCCGAAACCGACGGCGACTTCGACAAGGCCGTCGAGGCACTCCGGATCAAGGGCGCCAAGGACGTCGGCAAGCGTGCCGAGCGGGCCACGGCCGAAGGTCTGGTCGCGGCCAAGAACGGCGCGCTCGTCGAGCTCAACTCGGAGACCGACTTCGTCGCCAAGAACGCCGAGTTCCAGGCCCTGGCCGAGCAGATCGTCGATGCCGCCTTGGATGCGAAGGCCACTGACGTCGACGCTCTCAAGTCGGCCAAAATCGGCGACAAGACCGTCGAGCAAGCCATCGCCGACCTGTCGGCCAAAATCGGCGAGAAGCTCGAGCTGCGCCGCGTGCAGTACTTCGACGGCAACGTCGAGACCTACCTGCACAAGCGTGCCGCCGACTTGCCGCCCGCCGTCGGTGTGCTCGTCGAATTCGAGGGCCAGGACAAAGACGCCGCGCACACGGTCGCGCTGCAGATCGCCGCGCTGAAGGCCAAGTACCTGTCCCGCGACGATGTGCCCGAAGGCGTCGTGGCCAGTGAACGCCGCATCGCCGAGGAGACCGCCAAGGCGGAGGGCAAGCCGGAGCAGGCGCTGCCCAAGATCGTCGAGGGCCGGTTGAACGGCTTCTTCAAGGATGTTGTGCTGCTCGAGCAGCCGTCGGTGTCCGACAACAAGAAGACCGTCAAGGCCTTGCTCGACGAGGCCGGTGTGACGCTGACGCGATTCGTTCGTTTCGAGGTGGGCCAGGCCTAGCTCGGCGACGTGCGGCTAGCGTCGTTGCTATGCGACGCGTGCACGCTTTCGGTGACGATGCCCTCGGTGATCTCGACGCGGTCGGCCTTGCCGATGCCATTCGCGCTGGTCGGGTCGGCAGAGCTGACGTAATCGAGGCGGCCATCGCCCGCACCGAGGCCGTCAACCCGTCCCTCAACGGCTTGGCGCATGAGGCGTTTCAGCGGGCCCGGGAAACCGCGTCGGCGAGCGCCGCGAGTGGTTTCTTGAGCGGCGTCCCGACTTTCCTCAAGGACAACGTCGATGTCGCCGGACAGCCGACGATGCGCGGCACCGACGCGTGGGCGCCCCAGGAGGCTGTCGCCGACAGCGTGTTCACCAAGCTGTTCATGGCTACCGGGGCGACATCGCTGGGCAAGACGCAGATGTCGGAATTCGGGTTCAGCGCATCCGCCGAACACCCCCGGTTGGGGCCGGTCCGCAACCCATGGAACACCGACTTCACCGCGGGCGCCTCGTCTTCGGGGTCCGGCGCGTTCGTCGCCGCAGGTGTGG
Organism: Mycobacterium sp.; assembly: GCF_052145595.1. Taxonomy (GTDB): domain Bacteria; phylum Actinomycetota; class Actinomycetes; order Mycobacteriales; family Mycobacteriaceae; genus Mycobacterium. The sequence continues at coordinate 2,092 of NZ_JBKQOI010000250.1, forward strand.
TGCCGATCGCGCATGCCAACGACGGCGGCGGCTCCATCCGCATTCCGGCCGCCTGCAACGGGCTCGTCGGGCTCAAGCCGTCGCGTGGCCGGTTGCCGCTGGACCCGGAGCTGAGCCGGATGCCGGTGGGCCTCGTCGCCAACGGTGTGCTGACTCGCTCGGTGCGTGACACCGCGGCCTTTTATCGGGAGGCCGAGCGGATCTGGCGCAACCCCAAGCTGGCGCCGGTCGGGGACGTCACGCGGCCCGGTCGGCAGCGGTTGCGGATCGCCGTGTTGACCCGATCGGTCCAGCGCGAGTCCAGCCCCGAAGTGCGCGAGCTCACGCTGAAGTCGGGGGCGCTGCTCGAGGAACTGGGCCACCGTGTCGAACACGTTGACGAGCCCCCGGTGCCCGCCAGTTTCGTAGACGATTTTGTGTTGTATTGGGGGTTTCTGGCGCTGGCGCAGGTGCGCAGCGGGCGACGCCTGTTCGGCGGCACGTTCGACCGCACCCGGCTGGACAGCCTGACGCTCGGCCTGGACCGGCACACCAGCCGCAACATCCACCGGCTCCCGCTGGCGATCCTGCGCCTGCGCAGGCTGCGACGGCGCACCGCGAAATTCTTCGGCAGCTACGACGCGGTGCTCACCCCGACCGTCGCCGACGAGACGCCCCGGATCGGATACCTGGCCCCCACCGACTATCAGCAGGTGATTTACCGGTTGATCGGTTGGGTGGCGTTCACCCCGCTGCAGAACGTCACCGGCGAGCCGGCGATTTCGCTGCCATTGGCCCAATCCGCCGAGGGCATGCCGGTGGGCATGATGCTTTCGGCCGACGTCGGGAGGGACGCGCTGTTGCTGGAACTGGCCTATGAACTCGAAGAGGCCCGGCCGTGGACCCGGATTCACGCCTCCCAATGACGCCGTCAGTCGGATCCGAGCCTTTCGAGCATCCGTTTGAACTCGCGCTGCTGGGCTCCGGTCAACTTGTCCAGGATGCGGGCATCAGCGAGGCGGACCGCGCCTTCGGCACGCTTCAGCAGGGCGCGCCCCTGCCCGGTCAGTGTGGCCGGTAGCGCGCGACCGGAGGACACCGACGTCGGCCGTTCCACCGCACCGACGTCTTCCAGCTTGCGCAGCACCGTGTTCATCGCCTGGGGCGTCACGTTGGTGTGCCGGGACAACTCAGCGCTAGACAGTCCCGGGGACATCGAAAGAATGCGCAGGCAAACGAATTCCGGCAGCGTCAGGCCCAGCGGGCCCAACACCGCGGAAACCTCCGGTCGCAGAACCGCTCCCACTCGGTAAAGCAGGTAACCCAGCGGAGCGTCCTCGGCCTGAACCATGTCAATGATATTGACATATATCTGGCGTCTGGATGTGCACCTTGGCCGGTGATGCCGCACATCGACATCTCCCGGCTACGAAAGAATCGGCCGGCCTCCGGATTGGACTTCCTTTTTGTGATTCAAGTTAGCCCAGCGTTGCGTCCCGATACGCACCGCTTTAAGACTCGGGTTGCCGAATAGGCCGTCCCAGACATCCCGATCGTCGTCGGCCCTTCTTGTCGTGTTTGAAAACTTGTCCGCACCGGCGCCCGACCGATCTAGCAGGTCAAGCGCTACGCCGCGGCTACCCCGCTGAACGAGAATCAGCCACCGGTTCTTAGCAGTTCGTGATTGTCGAGGTAGCGGTGGCGTTGTGGTGGCAGTGGTGCCGATGTTAAAGAAGTGATGCGAAAAGTGCTGCGGCACAAAACAACATCGAAACAGTTTGCGCAGGTAGCCAAGCCGGGCTTGGAAAATCAAAGGAGTGTTCGTGTTTGAGTTCGCGCCTGACGGGTTATGGGAGATATGTGCGGTTATCGCCCTAATTGGGAGCGATCGTTACGAAAGGAATGCCATGAAGGTCACTACAAACGCTGTGAAGGGTGCTGTTGTTGCCGGGGGGATAGCGGCTGCAAGCGTTTTCGCTGCGGCAACGGCTTCCGCTGCGCCGCCCAACATCCAGGGATTCGGCACCAGCGAACAACTCGTGGACGGGCCCCTCGTCACCAACTACACCGTGAGCAACCTGCAACAGAGCAACGCGGCGATTCCCGGCTACACCCCGAAAGGAACGCTCTACCAGGCAGACATCACCGCCAGGTCGGACGGTGGGCTCGTTACGCCGATGGTTAACGACTTCATTGCCCGCGGGCCCAACGGTCAGAACTACCGGGTGATCGACAAGGTTCAGGCCCCGGGCAGCCTTAACCCGGCGCCGATCCCGCAAGGTAGCGAGTCGACCGGCACGCTGTACTTCGACGTGACCGGCGCGCCCCCGAATGGCGTCGCCTACAACGACGGAATGCAAGACATTCTGATCTGGACGTCGAACGTGCCGGGGTCCTCGGCGCCTGGCGCGCCGAACGCAAGTCCGGCACCGGGTACGCTGCCGGGCCCGGCGCCACACACCTGATCCGGTTGCAAATATCTCCCCGCGCCATCGACCATGGCGCGGGGAGGTCCTGCGCGCGGGGCTTTTTCGCTTGGTTTGATCGCTCTCCGCGTGACTGGCCAGTGAAAGCCCCTGCGGGATTAGCTATTTCGAGGTCGATCCGACTCGCTCAACGCGCGACCTGGTCGGTGGCCGGCGCCGCCGCTGACGTCCAAACCGGAGTCAGCGTCGGCTCATTGATAATCCATTCCGGTTGCGGTGGCGTGGCCGCCATGTAACCCACACCGCGAACGGTCTCCACCATCGATCCGTGCTGGGTTCCGAGCTTGGCACGCAGTCGTCGCACGTGAACGTCGACCGTGCGGACACGACCGTTGCAGTCATAACCCCACACCTCGTGCATCAGCCGCGTGCGGGTGAACGCCCGACCAGCATGCTCCACAAGGAAATTCAGCAATTTGAACTCGGTGAGCGTCAGGCTCAGTTCTTTGCCGTCGAGCGACCCCGCGTAACTGGCGGGGTGCAGCAGGAGGTCACCGAATTTCAGTGTGCCGTCCATTGCGCTGCGCCGACGTGTGATCGCCAGCCGCAGCCGCGCCTGCAGCTCGTCCGCGCCAGCGGCGGGAAGCAGCACATCATCGCAATGCCAGTCGACGTCAACCGCCACGAAGTCCGCCGGCGCGACCACGGCGACCACCGCGATGGCCGGTGAGTTAGCAGTCAGTTGGCGGCAGACAGTCCGGGCTGTCGCGAGGTCAGTGCGCGCATCGATGATCGCTACGTCGGCAGTTCCGTGATGCCCGTCGACATTGTCGGTCAGTGCGGCGCACCGCATGGTCTGTGCGAACGATTGCAGTGTCGGCAGAGCCGATTCGAAATCGGCTTCATCAGTGAGTAGTAGAACATCCAAGGACATCTCCAAACCTCATGAGGCCCTGCCATTTGCCCCCGACCCGTAGGCACCTCGCGGGGAGATGTCTGCCAGCGCAGCGCTGAATACCCGATTCAGAGCAAAAATAAGCAAACATCGTTCCCGTGTTCGGGATTAAGTATGACCCGTGGCGATCGCGCGCCTCGGAGATGGCTTGCTCTAGCCGGGAAAGTCGATGGGTCCGGTCCGTTTTCACGGACCGGACCCATCCTTGGAGACAAGCTACTGGTTGGACTTTTGGCGCTCCTCGGCTACCTTCGCGCTGGCGCGGGCGGCGTCCGCTTCGGCTTCCTTCTTTGCCGCATTGCGCTGTGCTTCCGCCTTGTCCTGCTGGGCTTGGCCTTCGCGAGTGAGATCATCGCGACCAGCGACCGCACCGACGGCTTCCTTGACCTTGCCCTTGGCGTCCTCGACGACGCCCTTCACGGCTTCAGCAGGTCCCGACTTGTTGGTGTCCGCCATGGATCAGATCCTCCTCATTGACGTACGTGGTTGAGCAATTCCCGCTCAATGCCGATCGCCCCAGCGATCGGTCCCGTCACACGACGAGGCATGGTCCTTATTCTCAAGACCGTGATTTGCCCCCCGCGTTTGTGTGGATTCCCCATCCCGCCACAGGCTCAAACATCCGATGCCGGAACGAAAGCCGTATCCGCTCCGTTGCTCAGTTTGACCTGGCGCGACGCGCCCGAGAATCCACCCAAACGGCCAACTGTGCAGATAATGCACCCCGCCCACGCAATGTTGTGCTGCGATGAGGCAGGATGTGAACTGCCGTTCCGGATGGGGTCGTCCGGGATGGCACTCTCATGCGAGGAGTCTGATGACGGAGCCCAGGGAGCCCCAAGTCGCCGGCGCGGCGTCTCCGAAGCCAGGGCCGACGAGCGCCAACGGCGTACCGACAGCTCCGCCGGAACGGGGGCACGCGTCCGGTCAGCCTGCGGGCCGAGCCAAGTACTCGAGAGTTTTGCTCAAGCTGGGTGGCGAAATGTTCGGCGGCGGCCAGGTCGGTTTGGATCCCGATGTCGTGGCGCAGGTCGCCCGCCAGATCGCCGAGGTGGTCCGCGACGGGGTGCAAGTCGCTGTCGTGATCGGCGGCGGCAACTTCTTCCGTGGCGCGCAGCTGCAGCAACGCGGTATGGAGCGGACGCGTTCGGACTACATGGGCATGCTCGGCACAGTCATGAACAGCCTCGCGCTGCAGGACTTCCTGGAGAAGGAGGGCATCGCCACCAGGGTCCAAACCGCGATCACCATGGGCCAGGTGGCCGAACCCTATATCCCGTTGCGGGCCGTGCGCCACTTGGAAAAGGGCCGCGTGGTGATCTTCGGCGCCGGCATGGGGCTGCCCTACTTCTCCACGGACACGACGGCTGCGCAGCGGGCACTGGAGATCGGCGCGGACGTGGTCCTGATGGCCAAGGCGGTCGATGGCGTGTTCGCCGAGGATCCACGGGTGAATCCCGAGGCCGAGCTACTCACCGCGATCAGTCACCGCGAAGTCATCGACCGTGGGCTGCGAGTGGCCGATGCCACGGCATTCAGTCTGTGTATGGACAATGGCATGCCGATTCTGGTGTTCAACCTGCTGACCAATGGCAATATCGCCCGTGCGGTCGCTGGTGAGAAGATCGGAACGCTGGTCACCACCTGAGGGGAAGACCCGCAAATGATCGGCGCTGGCGACGATGCAGAGCGTAGCGATGAGAAGGAGCGGCGCACAAATGATTGATGAGGCTCTCTTCGATGCAGAAGAGAAAATGGAGAAGGCCGTATCTGTAGCCCGGGACGACCTGTCAACCATCCGAACCGGCCGCGCCAACCCGGGTATGTTCTCCCGGATCGTGATCGACTACTACGGCGCCACCACCCCGATTACGCAGCTGGCCAGCATCAATGTCCCCGAGGCGCGGCTTGTCGTCATCAAGCCCTACGAAGCCAATCAACTCGGCGCCATCGAGACGGCGATTCGCAACTCCGACCTCGGAGTGAATCCCAGCAACGACGGCACCCTTATCCGGGTAGCGGTACCGCAACTCACCGAGGAGCGCCGGCGGGAGCTGGTCAAACAGGCCAAGGGCAAAGGGGAGGATGCCAAGGTTTCGGTGCGCAACATCCGTCGCAAAGCGATGGAGGAGCTGCACCGTATCCGCAAGGACGGCGAGGCGGGCGAGGATGAGGTCGGCCGCGCGGAAAAGGACCTGGACAAGGCCACCCATCAGTACGTCACCCAGATCGAAGAGTTGGTCAAGCACAAAGAAGGCGAGCTGCTGGAGGTCTAGCGGCCGCTCAGCAGCTAAGTTCATCCAGGTCCGTGGCTACTACCGGCGCAGGCACCCCGCCCAGCGAGCCGGCGCGTGGGGCCAAGAAATCGACGCAGCAGTCGGGTAACAGGACGTCCCGGGCCGGCCGCGATCTGCCCGCCGCGATTCTGGTGGGCACGTCTATCGGTGCTGTGCTCATCGCGACGCTGCTGTTCGCTCCGCGCGGTTGGGTGCTCCTCTGCGCGGGGGCCATTCTCGTTGCCAGCCATGAGGTCGTGCGGCGGCTGCGCGAAGCCGGATACGTGATTCCGGTCGTCCCGCTGCTGATCGGAGGGCAGCTCATCGTCTGGCTGACCTGGCCGTTCCATGCAGCCGGCGCGATGGCCGGCTTCGGTGCAACCGTGGTGGTCTGCCTGGTCTGGCGGCTGTTCATGCAGGACAACAGCAAGCGGCCCGAGCCGTTCGTCGGCTCACCGTCGGCGAACTACCTGCGGGACGTGTCCGCGACCGTTTTCCTGGCCGCCTGGGTCCCGCTGTTCGCCTCCTTCGCCGCGCTGCTCGTCTACCCGAAGGACGGCGCTGGACGCGTCTTTTGCCTGATGATCACGGTCGTCGCCTCCGACGTGGGCGGCTACGCCGTCGGCGTGCTCTTCGGCAAGCATCCGATGGTTCCGGCGATCAGCCCCAAGAAGTCCTGGGAGGGATTCGCCGGTTCGCTGGTCTTCGGGATCACCGCGGCGATGCTGACCGCGACCTTCCTGGCCCACAAACAACTATGGGTCGGTGCGCTGCTGGGTGTTGTCCTCGTGCTCACCTGCACGCTGGGCGATCTGGTGGAGTCCCAGATCAAGCGCGACCTCGGCATCAAAGACATGGGCCGCCTGCTGCCCGGCCACGGCGGCCTGATGGACCGGCTCGACGGCGTGCTCCCGTCGGCGGTCGCGGCCTGGATCGTGCTCACACTCGTGCCCTGACAGGCCGATACTGGACTCATCATGGTCCAACAGTTGGTTTTCTCCGAGCCGCGTCCGAGCAGGCCGCCACGCCACCTGGCCGACCTCGACGCGGCGGGCCGTGCCTCCGCGGTCGCGGAGCTGGGCCTGCCGGCGTTTCGCGCCAAGCAGCTCGCGCACCAGTACTACGGCCGGCTGATCGCCGATCCGCGACAGATGACAGACCTTCCGGCGGCCGTCCGCGACCGGGTCGCCGAGACCATGTTCCCCAACCTGCTCACGGCGGCCGGCGAAGTCACCTGCGATGCCGGGCAGACTCGAAAGACCTTGTGGCGGGCCATCGATGGCGCCACCGTCGAGTCGGTCCTGATGCGCTACCCGCAGCGCAATACGGTGTGCATTTCGTCGCAGGCCGGCTGCGGCATGGCCTGTCCGTTCTGTGCGACCGGCCAGGGTGGATTGACGCGTAACCTGTCGACGGCGGAGATCCTCGAGCAGGTGCGTGCCGGCGCCGCAGCGCTGCGCGATGACTTCGGCCCGGTTAGTCAGCGGTTGTCGAACGTGGTTTTCATGGGTATGGGGGAGCCGCTGGCCAACTACGTGAGGGTGCTGGCCGCGGTGCGGCGCATCATCGAGGCGCCGCCGAACGGCTTCGGTATTTCGGCCCGCTCGGTGACTGTGTCGACGGTGGGTCTGGTCCCGGCGATCCGCAAGCTTGCCGATGAACGCCTCGGGGTGACCCTGGCGCTGTCGTTGCATGCGCCCGACGACGAACTGCGCGACACGCTGGTCCCGGTCAACAACCGGTGGAAGATCGGCGAGGCTCTGGACGCCGCCCGGTATTACGCGGAGATGACCGGTCGGCGGGTGTCGATCGAGTACGCGCTGATCCGCGACGTCAACGACCAGCCGTGGCGGGCCGACTTGCTGGGTAAGCGGCTGCACCGTGCGCTCGGGTCGCTGGTACACGTGAACCTGATCCCGCTCAACCCGACCCCGGGCAGCGATTGGGATGCCAGCCCCAAGGCCGTCGAGCGGGAATTCGTCCGGCGGGTCCGATCGAAGGGGGTTTCATGCACGGTGCGGGATACCCGAGGCCGTGAGATCAGCGCCGCCTGCGGACAGCTGGCCGCCGAAGGCGGGTGGCTGGAGCGCAGGCGAATCGACCGGGGCTGCGGACAGCTGGCCGCCGAAGGCGGGTGGCTGGGCGTGATGAACCGGAAAGGGTACTAGCACGTCTATAAGGCATAACACCAGCAAACGAGGTATGCCATGTTCATTCGCCTGTTGTCTCCGTTGAAGTTGTTTGCCGCGGCCGCTTTCGTGGCTGCCTTGATCTTCGGGCTGGCCGATGCACCGCAAGCGGTGGCTGCCGACGAGCGCCTGCAATTCAACGCAACCACCCTCAGCGGTGCGCCGTTCAATGGCGCCGGCCTGCAGGGGAAGCCTGCGGTGCTGTGGTTCTGGACGCCGTGGTGTCCGTTCTGCAACGCAGAGGCTCCTGGCGTCAGCCAGGTCGCGGCTGCAAATCCGCGTGTCACCTTCGTCGGCATCGCGGCGCACTCGGATGTTGCTGCGATGCAGAACTTTGTCTCCAAGTACAACCTGAACTTCGTCAACCTCAACGACGCCGACGGCTCGATCTGGGCCCGCTACAACGTCCCCTGGCAGCCGGCTTACGTGTTCTATCGGGCGGACGGCAGTTCGACGTTCGTCAACAACCCCACCTCGGCTATGTCCCAGCAGGAGCTGTCCGGCCGGGTTGCCGCACTGACGTCCTAACCTCGTGGAACAAGGTCTCGTCGGTCTTGCCTTCGCCGCCGGATTGGTGGCGGCCCTGAACCCGTGTGGGTTTGCCATGTTGCCCGCGTACCTGCTTCTGGTTGTGCGCGGGCAGCGGTCCGGCGAGCCGTCGCCGGGGGCCACGAGCCCACTCGTCGCGGTCAGCCGGGCACTGGCGGCCACCGTCGGGATGGCGCTCGGCTTTTTGACGGTGTTCGGATTGTTCGGCGCGCTGACCATATCGGCGGCCACGATCGTGCAGCGATACCTACCTTACGGCATTGTGGTGATCGGCGTTGTGCTTGTCGCGCTTGGTCTTTGGCTGCTGACGGGTCGGGAATTGACGGTGCTGACGCCCCGGCCGCTGGGGCCCCGATGGGCCCCGAACGTGCGGCGGGGATCTTGGCTGGCAGGCATGTATGGGTACGGCGTCAGCTACGCGATCGCCTCGCTGTCGTGCACCGTCGGGCCCTTTCTGGCGGTCACCACCGCCGGTTTTCGGGGTGGATCGGTGATCACCGGAGCGTCGATCTACCTCGCCTACGTCGCGGGTCTGACCTTGGTTGTCGGCGTCCTGGCCATCGCCGCGGCGACGGCCGGCTCGGCCCTGGCCGACCGCTTGCGGCGGGTATTGCCGTTCGTGAATCGCATCGGCGGCGCGCTGATGGTGCTCGTTGGGGTGTACGTCGCCTACTACGGGCTGTACGAGCTTCGGCTTTTTAACACCAGGGCGAATCCGCAGGATGCCGTCATCACGGCGGCCGGACACCTCCAGGGCCCGTTGGCCGGCTGGGTGCACCAGCATGGCGTCGTGCCGTGGGCGGTGGCGTTATTGGTGCTGGTGGCCGGCGCACTCGCCGGCGGCCGGTACCGACGGGCGCGGCGCGAGCACCGTCCCTGACACCGGCGCCGCCGCTTACGGCCGGTGGCTATCTGATCCAGCCGCGCCTGCGGCCCCACAGGTCGCGGACGAGAACGACGAGCGCAAGCGCGGCAAACCCGATCAGGTACCAGTTCTCGACATGGCCGACGTGGTTGCCGCGCAGCATTGCCAGCAGGAATATGAAGCCGACCAGCCCGACGGCGTGCCAGGTGCGGTGATTGATCCTGCTCCACCCCCACGCTGCCGACGGCACCTCAGCGACGTCGACGCCATTGAAGTGCTCCACCTCGGTACTGGCCACGGCGAATCCCCTTCGGATCGGATCGGCTTCTGAGTGGAGATTCTGGCACACCCGCTGCAAGGCCCCACAGGGATCGTGAGAGGGCACAATGGGTGAGTGACCAACCCGACGACTCAAGCAGGTGGTGGGGGCCGCCTGCGCGTCCTGGTGCTGGGCAGTACCGGCTCGATCGGCACCCAGGCGCTAGAGGTCATCGCGGCCAATCCGGACCGCTTCGAGGTGGTCGGGCTGGCCGCCGGGGGTGCCAACCTGGATACGCTGCTGCGGCAGCGCGCCGAGACCGGAGTCACCAATATCGCCATCACCGACGATCGCGCGGCACAGCTGGTCGGTGACGTTCCGTTCCACGGGCCCGAGGCGGTTACCCGACTGGTCCAGGAGACCGACACCGACGTCGTGCTCAATGCGCTGGTCGGCGCGTTAGGCCTGCGACCGACGCTGGCCGCTTTGGAGTCAGGGGCCCGGCTGGCGCTGGCCAACAAGGAATCGCTGGTCGCTGGGGGTCCGCTGGTGTTGAGGGCGGCGCAACCGGGCCAGATCGTGCCCGTCGACTCCGAACACTCCGCGCTCGCTCAGTGCCTGCGCGGCGGCACCCCCGACGAAGTCGCCAAACTGGTGCTGACGGCTTCGGGCGGGCCGTTTCGCGGTTGGACCGCCGCCGAGCTCGAGGGCGTCACGCCCGAGCAAGCGGGCGCGCACCCGACCTGGTCGATGGGCCCGATGAACACGCTGAACTCGGCGTCATTGGTCAACAAGGGGCTTGAGCTCATCGAAACCCACCTGCTGTTCGGCATTCCCTACGACCGCATCGACGTGGTTGTACACCCGCAGTCGATTGTTCATTCGATGGTCACGTTCATCGACGGCTCGACGATCGCCCAGGCCAGCCCCCCGGACATGAAGCTGCCCATTTCCTTGGCCTTGGGTTGGCCGTACCGGGTACCGGTTGCGGCTCCTGCTTGCGATTTCACTACAGCATCTAGCTGGGAATTCGAGCCGCTGGACGCCGACGTCTTCCCCGCGGTCGAGCTGGCGCGGCACGCCGGCGAGACCGGCGGCTGCATGACCGCCGTCTACAACGCGGCCAACGAGGAAGCCGCAGAGGCCTTCCTCGCGGGGCGGATCGGCTTCCCCGCCATCGTCAGAACCATCGCCGAGGTCCTGCACGGCGCCGACCAATGGGCCGTTTCACCCGCTAACGTGGAAGAGGTACTAGACGCGCAGCGCTGGGCACGGGAGCGGGCGCAGCGGGCTATAGAAACAGCGAAAGCAACCGCGATCCCCGCAGGAGCCTCTGAGAAGGTCTCCGGAGTGGTTTGAGAAAGGTCCTGACAGCCTGATGATGTTCGCTATCGGCATTGTGCTGTTCGCGCTCGCCATCTTGATCTCGGTGGCCCTGCACGAGTGTGGCCACATGTGGGTCGCCCGCGCCACCGGCATGAAGGTGCGTCGTTATTTCGTCGGTTTCGGCCCCACGTTGTGGTCGACTCGGCGCGGTGAAACCGAGTACGGCGTGAAAGCCGTCCCACTGGGCGGCTTCTGCGATATCGCCGGCATGACCCCGGTCGAGGAGCTGACGCCCGACGAGGACGACCGCGCGATGTACAAGCAGAAGACCTGGAAGCGGATCGCGGTGCTGTTCGCGGGCCCCGGCATGAACTTCGTTATCTGCTTGGTGCTGATCTATGGCATCGCCCTGGTGTGGGGCCTGCCTAACCTGCACCCGTCCACCAGGGCTGTAATCGGCGAAACTGCTTGTGTCGCGCCGGAAGTAGCTCCGGGCAAGATCGGGAACTGCACCGGGCCGGGTCCGGCGGCGCTCGCCGGGATCCGCCCGGGCGACGTCGTCGTCAAGGTTGGCGACACCCCGGTGTCCAACTTCGAGGACATGGCCGCGGCGGTGCGCAAGTTGCACGGCACCGTTCCGGTCGTTGTCGAGCGCGACGGCAGCACGGTCACCGCCTATGTCGACGTCACGCCCACCCAACGCTTCCTGACTAATGGGGCCAACGGGCAGAACGGCCAACCCGAGGCCGCCACCGTCGGCGCCATCGGCGTCGGGGCCGTCAGAGAGGCGCCGGCGCACTACGGCGTGTTCTCCGCGGTACCGGCGACCTTCGCCTTCGCCGGAGAGCTGACCGTCGAGGTGGGCAAGGCGCTGGTCACGATCCCGACGAAGGTCGGCGCTCTCGTGCACGCCATTGGCGGCGGGCAGCGCGACCCGCAGACCCCGATGAGCGTGGTCGGGGCCAGCATCATCGGCGGCGACACCGTCGACCATGGGCTGTGGGTGGCGTTCTGGTTCTTCCTGGCGCAGTTGAACCTCATCCTGGGTGCGATCAACCTGCTGCCGCTGCTGCCCTTCGACGGCGGCCACATCGCCATCGCGGTGTTCGAGAAGATCCGCAACCTCATCCGGTCGGCCCGTGGCATGGTCGCGGCCGCGCCGGTGAACTACCTCAAGCTCATGCCCGCCACGTACGTGGTGCTGGTGTTCGTGGTCGGCTACATGCTGCTGACCGTGACCGCTGATCTGGTCAATCCGATCAGGCTCTTCCAATAGAGACGAGAGAAGGCGAACAGTGACCGTTGGCCTGGGCATGCCGGACGCTCCGGCGCCCACGCTTGCCCCCCGGCGCACCACGCGTCAACTGATGGTCCGCGACGTCGGGGTCGGCAGCGACTATCGGATTTCGGTGCAGTCGATGTGCACCACCAAAACGCACGACGTCAACTCGACGCTGCAGCAGATCGCCGAACTGACCGCCGCCGGCTGCGACATCGTGCGCGTGGCCTGCCCGCGGCAGGAGGATGCCGACGCGCTGGGCGAGATCGCCCGGCACAGCCAGATCCCGGTGATCGCCGACATCCACTTCCAGCCGAAGTACATCTTCGCCGCCATCGACGCCGGGTGTGCGGCGGTGCGGGTGAACCCGGGAAACATCAAGGAGTTCGACGGCCGCGTCGGCGAGGTCGCCAAAGCCGCCGCCGCGGCCGGTATCCCGATCCGCATCGGCGTCAACGCCGGCTCGCTGGACAAGCGGTTCATGGAGAAGTACGGCAAGGCGACGCCCGAGGCGCTGGTGGAGTCGGCGCTATGGGAGGCCTCGCTGTTCGAGGAGCACGGCTTCGGCGACATCAAGATCAGCGTCAAGCACAACGATCCTGTCGTGATGGTCGCCGCCTACGAACAGCTGGCCGCGAAATGCGACTACCCGCTGCACCTCGGCGTCACCGAGGCCGGTCCGGCTTTCCAGGGCACCATCAAGTCCGCGGTGGCCTTCGGCGCTCTGCTGTCGCGGGGCATCGGCGACACCATCCGGGTCTCGCTGTCGGCGCCGCCGGTCGAAGAGGTCAAGGTCGGCACGCAGATCCTCGAGTCGCTGAACCTGCGGCCCCGCGGGCTGGAGATCGTGTCCTGCCCGTCGTGTGGTCGTGCGCAGGTCGACGTCTACACCCTGGCCAATGAGGTCACCGCCGGCCTGGACGGCCTCGACGTGCCGCTGCGGGTGGCCGTGATGGGCTGCGTCGTCAATGGTCCGGGGGAGGCCCGCGAGGCCGACCTCGGCGTCGCGTCGGGAAATGGCAAGGGGCAGATCTTTGTTCGGGGCGAGGTGATCAAGACCGTGCCCGAAGCTCAGATTGTCGAGACGCTCATCGAAGAGGCCATGCGGCTCGCCGCCGAGATGGGTAATGCCGAAGGTGCCGATCACGGTCCGGGAACAGAATCGAGCGGTTCGCCGATTGTCACCGTAAGCTGATAGGGGCCGGTTCCCTCGTACCGGCCGTCAGTTCGCACCACAGAGAGTTCGCCACATGTCGGCTCCGCCCATCTTTCGCCTTGTTGGCGAGCGACGGGTGTCCGTGGTGCGTGACGCGGCCGCCGTGTGGCGCGTGTTCGACGACGACCCGGTCGGGTCGTGCATGGTCGCGGCGCGTGTGGCCGACCATGGCATCGACGCCAATTCGATCGGCGGGGAACTCTGGACGCGCCGCG
>NZ_JBKQOI010000251.1:0-20460 GCF_052145595.1 Mycobacterium sp.
CGTTCCCGCCGACACCGACGTCGCGTGGACCGGTCGCACCATGAAGGTGCCGTGGTTCGCCGAGCACATGCGCGAAGAGCTGGTTCTGCATGGCTGGGATATCACCGGCGACTGCGATGTCCAAGCCGCCTTCCAGGTGGCCCTGGGCGAGCCCTGGATGACGACGCACAGCGTCGTTGCGGTGGGACGTCCACTGCTTGCCAAGGGCGCCAAGCAATTGCGGCCGGGCGAACGCATCGAGGCGCGGTTGCGGGTGCCCGGCACCGACGATGTCGTGGTCAGTGGTGACGCCGAACGCACCACCATCGGGCTGGCCGCCCCCGAAGGTTCGGCCACCCTGGAAACCGACGCCGCCGCCCGAGTCTTGCTGCTATGGGGCCGCCGACCCGGCGACCCGTCGCGAATACGCAGTCGTGGCGGACCCGAGACCCTGGGCCAAGCCCGCCGGCTGCTCAGCGGCTACTGAGCCGGGTGCGCTGCGCTCAGTAGTTGTTGCAGCTGCCGGCCACATTCAGCACGTCGTTGAAGAACGGTGCGGCCTGTGGCATGGCCTGAATTTGCGCGGCCATCTGCGCGCGCCTGGGCGGCGACGAGGCGAGGAAGCTCCGCAAATAGCCCTGCGCGATCGACGATGAGTTGAGTTGCGCGGCGGCCGCCGGATCCGTCGCGTTGAGCGCGGCCATCACCTGCCCGTAGTTGCAGGTCGTGTTGATCACAGGGTCGAGCGGATCGGCGGATGCGATTCCGGCCGAAGCGGTCAACGCCACGGCCACACCGCCGATCGCGGCCGCCACCTTGCCTAACGACAGCTTCACCATTTTGTGGACACCTTCCCCAGTTAATGCACCGTCAATAGACGGCGACGACATCTACCCAACGGTTGCCGTCTCCAATCGAGGTTACCAGGCCCCGCGAGCGTTCTCCTATCGCAATGTCTATCGCACATTACCCTCATAGGATAACTAGCCGCAGGTCAGCGACTTTGTCGGCTTTGTTCGCGCTGAGTGAAATACGACCTCTTCGTGACGGTTACGTGACTGCCGGCCGGCCGCTGGCGCGGTGCCCCGTTTGATCGCACGCCCGGCGTCGGAAGGGCGTGCCAAGTGGTTGACGTGTATGTGCGACGTCTAGTATCAGTAACCGAGAGCTTTCTCTGAAGCGGCCGGCAGCGAGCCGAACAGCAGGCCAGTACATGGAGGGAACCTTGAGGAGACGTCTGTGACGTACACGATCGCCGAACCCTGCGTCGACATCAAGGACAAGGCATGCATCGAGGAGTGCCCGGTCGACTGCATCTACGAGGGCGCTCGGATGCTGTACATCCACCCCGACGAATGCGTCGACTGCGGGGCCTGTGAGCCGGTCTGCCCTGTCGAAGCGATCTACTACGAAGACGATGTGCCCGAACAGTGGAGCGGCTACACGCAGATCAACGCCGACTTCTTCGTTGAGCTTGGGTCGCCGGGTGGTGCGGCCAAGGTGGGCATGACCGAGAACGACCCGCAAGTGGTCAAGGATCTGCCGCCGCAGGGCGAAGGCGACTGAGCGGTCCGGTGCTGCGGCAGCCCGGCGAGGGGGGCCCTCACGGGATAATGTCGGCGTCCCTGCCGGAGTTCCCCTGGGACACCTTGGCCGACGCAAAAGCGCTGGCCGAGGCTCATCCGGACGGAATCGTCGACTTGTCCATCGGTACGCCGGTCGACCCGGTCGCGCCCCTGATCCAAGACGCGTTGGCGGCCGCCGGTTCGGCGCCGGGATACCCTGCAACCGCCGGCACCGCGCGACTGCGTGAATCCGCGGTGGCCGCGCTCGACCGCCGCTTCGGAATCACCGGGCTGACCGAGGCCGCCGTGCTGCCGGTGATCGGCAGCAAGGAACTCATTGCCTGGCTGCCCACCTTGCTCGGCCTGGGCTCCGCGGACGTGGTCGCGGTGCCCGAGCTGGCGTACCCGACGTATGACGTGGGGGCCCGGCTGGCCGGGGCGCAGGTGCTGCGCGCGGATTCGCTGACGCAGCTGGGCCCGCAATCCCCGGCGCTGGTCTACCTGAACTCGCCGAGCAATCCGACCGGACGCGTGCTGGGCGTCGACCATCTGCGCAAGGTCGTCGGATGGGCCCGCGACCGGGGCGTGATTGTGGCCTCCGACGAGTGCTACCTGGGTTTGGGCTGGGACGTCGGGCAGCCGGGACCTCTGTCGGTGCTGCATCCCTCGGTCTGCGACGGCGACCATGCCGGGCTGATCGCGATCCACTCGCTGTCGAAGAGCTCGTCGCTGGCCGGTTACCGGGCCGGCTTCGTCGCCGGGGATCCGGCGCTGGTCGCCGAGCTGCTGGCGGTGCGCAAACACGCCGGGATGATGGTGCCGACGCCGGTGCAGGCCGCCATGGTGGCCGCCCTGGATGACGACGCTCACGAGCAGCTGCAACGGCGGCGCTACGAACGGCGCCGGGCCGCCCTGTTGCCGGCGCTGCGCGCAGCCGGTTTTGCCGTCGACCACTCCGAGGCCGGCCTCTATCTGTGGGCCAGCCGCGGTGAGCCGTGCCGCGACACCGTGACGTGGCTGGCTACCCGCGGCATCTTGGTGGCGCCGGGCGATTTCTACGGCCCGGGCGGTGACCGGCACGTGCGCGTTGCGCTGACCGCCACCGACGAGCGCGTCGCCGCCGCGGTGGGGCGGCTGACCTAGCCGAATGCACCGGGAGGCTTTACCCGAGCGCTCGGCGGCGATCAACATCGGGTAAGGATGTGGTCGTGACAACTTCGGCGGCCAAGCTGCGCATCCCACTGTCGATCGGGGACATCGCCAAGCGGGTTTTCCTGGGAAAGCCGCTGATCACCGAGGAACTGGCATCCGAGAAATTGTCGAACACTGTTGCGCTCGGGGCACTTTCACCGGACGCGATCTCGTCGACCGCCTATGGCCCGGAGCAGATCCTGGTCGAACTGCTGCCCCATGCGGGGCTGGCGGCGTTCGCGTTGTTGCTTCCCGTCACCGGCGTGATCTTGTTGATTCTGGCGCTGGTGGCCGCGTCGTATCGGCAGGTCGTGATGGCCTACACCCGAGCGGGCGGGTCCTACATCGTCGCCCGGGACAATTTCGGACCGCGGGTGGCGCAGATCGCCGCCGCGGCGCTGTTGATCGACTACGTCGTCACCGTGGCGGTGCAGGCGGCGGCGGGCACGGTCGCGGTGGTGTCGGCGATCCCGGCAATAGGCCCCTACGACCTGTACATCACGTTGGGCGCGGTGCTCATCATCTGCTACCTGAACCTGCGCGGATTGAAGGAAGCGGGATGGCAGTTCGCGCTACCAACCTACTTCTTCGTCATCATGATCGGCCTGACGATCGTGGTCGGTGTCATCCGCGAAATCTTCTGGGGGCTACCGGTATACGATCCAGAGCACATCCCAGGGGCGGTGCCGGTCCATTCGGGTAACGGGCTGGTGATGGGCGCGACGGTCCTGGTGCTGTTGCGCGCGTTCGCCAACGGCGGCTCGTCGCTGACGGGGGTTGAGGCGATCTCCAACACTGTCGACGTCTTCCGAAAGCCGCAGGGCCTCAACGCACGTCGCGTGCTCACCGCGATGGCCACCATTCTCGGGGTCCTGCTGGCCGGTGTCGCCTACCTTGCGCATGTCACCCACGCCACCCCGTTCGTCGCCGAATATCCATCGATGCTGTCACAGGTGGCCCGGGCGGTCTTCGGCAGCGGGGCGATCGGCGGCATCTTCTACTTCCTCGTCCAGGCGTCGAGTGCCGCAATCTTGTTCACCGGTGCCAACACCAGTTTCAACGGCTTTCCCGCGCTGGCCAGTTTTGTCGCCGAAGACCGCTTCCTGCCCAGGCAGTTGACGAAACGCGGTCACCGCCTGGTGTTCTCCAACGGCATCATCACGCTCACCGCGGCGTCGCTGGCACTGCTGGTGGCGGTCCGCGGCTCGGTCAACGCCCTGATCCCGGTTTTTGCGATCGGCGTGTTCACCGGATTCTCGATGGCCGGTTACGGAATGACCAAACACCATCTGACTCACCGGGAACCCGGGTGGCGACGCCGGCTGGCGATCAACCTGTCCGCGGGAATCGGGTCGACGGTCGTGGTCGGCATCTTCGCGGTGGCGAAGTTCACCGAGGGGGCGTGGCTGGTGGTCGTCATCTTCCCCGTGCTGGTGTTCGCGCTGATGCGGCTCAACCGCGAGTATCGAGCCGAGGCCGCCATTCTCGAGATGTTCCGCACCGACCGCCCCGAACTGGTGAAGTACGCGCGACACAAGGTGTTTGTCTTCGTCAACTCCGTCGACCTCTCGGTGCTCGAGGCGCTGCGGTACGGCAAAGGATTGCGGGCCGACGAGCTGATCGCGGTGCACTTCGTGGTCGACGCCACGTATGCCGCGCAGCTGCGAAAGCGTTGGGACCACTTCGATCTCGACACCCCGTTGCGGGTCGTCGACTGCCCCGATCGGCGCATCATCCGGGCCGCGCAGTTGTTCGTGGCCAAAGCGCGTGAAGAACATCCGGACACCAACGTGACGGTGCTGTTGCCGCGCCGGACCTTCGCGCCGCTGCTGGGGCGACTGCTCCACGACCGAACGGCGGACAAGATCGCCCGGGCCGTCAGCCTCATTCCGGATGCGGCCGCCACGATCGTGCCCTACGACGTGGACACGCGGATCAAGGAGGCCTACCCCGACGCCTTCGAGCAGCGCATCGCCCACGAGGTCGACAAAGTTCAAGCGTGGGTTTCCAGGGACGAGGACGAAAATGTCGACGCCTTTGAGCACCCGGAGCGGCCCCGGTCGGTGATCACGGTGGCTGGCCTGATCTCCGGGCAGCGCGCCACCGTCGAAGGGCGGGTCAGCGAAGTCCAGGACGTCACCGAACGCGGGCGGACGCTGCGCCAAGTCGTCGTCGGCGACAGCAGCGGGGAGATGACCGTCACGTTCCGTCCCGGCCGCGGCGGCGCCGACATCCAGCCCGGTCAGCTACTGCGTCTCACCGGGAAGGCCCGCCAGACCGGCACCCGGCCCATATCGATGCTCGACCCGGCGTATCACGTCGTCGAGGGCCCCGCGTAGGCCGCTCAGTCCGGAGAGCCCGGGCAAACCGGCTAAGGTCGCTGCATCCGATGATGGTGCCAGTACTGCAAAAGAATTTTTTCAAGCTGAAACGTTTGGATTACCCGAGATGACTTCCGCGTCGCCTCGCCTTTTGCCCACCTGTTTAAAAATGCGCCAGCATTTTTCGTGCTGCACGGCATTAACTATTCGCTGATCCCGATCGAACAGACGCGCACTTTACGGTGCGCCTTCGTCAGGTCAGCCGCCAGCCCGTGGTGTGTGCCGAGTTGCCTTGCGCGCAAAACGCTTTCGACATCTTCGGGTCTGCCTGCGCGGCGCACACCGCGGTGGCGGTCGCGCAGTTCCTTGCCGAGGTGTATGCGTCGTGCCACGCTGCCGCATAGTCGCAGGGTCCGGAAAACCCGCAATAAGATTGATGGTCGAAACGCCCGACAGAACGGATGATGGCTTTAGGCTAATAAACTGACCGAGAGGGTTAAGGGGTGGTCGGGGAGCAATTCCTCACTCGCAACTTGTGTTTCACGTCATCGCTGGCCTCCGGGTCGACGGGCTGCGGTAGTTTTTCAATCGTTAAACCGACTTAGTTTCGTTCGGTAAGCTAACACCTGACATCACGACTCCAGAACGATCAAAGCCCGCATGCATGGGGGATGACGCGCGACGCCGCGCGCACCGGGCTCCTCCCGCATCCGCAGGGCCGTCGACTGCCCGACACGATTGGGCGAGAACAGGGGACTGCACATTGCGTGCCGCAACTGCCACACCCGTCGCCGTCATAGGCATGGCCTGCCGACTCCCCGGCGGGATCGATTCGCCGCAAGGCCTGTGGGAGGCGTTGTTGCGCGGCGACGATTTCGTGGGCGAGATTCCCGCCGAGCGGTGGGATGCGGATGCGTTCTACGACCCCGAGCCCGGTGTGCCCGGCCGGTCGGTGACCCGATGGGGCGCCTTCCTGGACGACGTCGGGGGCTTTGACTGCGATTTCTTCGGCATGACCGAGCGCGAGGCCATCGCCATCGACCCCCAGCACCGCTTGCTGCTGGAATCGTCGTGGGAGGCCATCGAGCACGCGGGCCTCGACCCGGCGGCATTGGCCCAATCGCAGACCGGCGTCTTCGTCGGCCTCACGCACGGCGACTACGAACTGCTCACCGTCGAGGTCGGCGCCGCCGAGGGGCCGTACGGGTTCGCCGGCACCAGCCCGAGCCTCGCCTCGGGGCGAGTGGCGTACGCGCTGGGGCTGCACGGTCCCGCGTTCACCGTGGACACGGCGTGCTCGTCGGGGCTGATGGCCGTCCACCAAGCCTGCGGCAGCCTGGAGAACGGCGAAAGCGATCTCGCCCTCGCCGGCGGCGTCGTCGTGACCCTGGAACCGCGCAAGTCCGTCACCGGTTCGTTGCAGGGCATGTTGTCGCCGACGGGCAAGTGCCACGCGTTCGACGCCGCGGCGGACGGATTCGTTTCCGCTGAGGGTTGCGTGGTGCTGCTGCTCAAGCGGTTGGAAGATGCGCGACGCGACGGCGACCGCGTTTTGGGTGTTCTTCGCGGCACCGCGGCCAATCAGGATGGCCGCACCGTGAACATCGCGACGCCCTCGGAGACGGCGCAGGTCGCGGTGTACAAGAGCGCCCTGACCGCCGCGGGTGTCGACCCCGCCACGATCGGTCTCGTCGAAGCTCACGGAACCGGCACCCCGGTCGGCGACCCGATCGAGTACTCGAGCCTGGCCGCCGTGTACGGAACCGAGGGCCCCTGCGCGTTGGGATCGGTGAAGACAAACTTCGGCCACATGCAGTCCACTTCGGGGGCGCTCGGCCTGATGAAGGCGATTCTGGCGCTGCAACATGGCGTGGTTCCACAAAACCTGCACTTCACTCGCCTGTCCGACGAGATGGCCGAGATCAGGACCGAGCTCTTCGTGCCGCAGGCCAACACGCCCTGGCCCACCAACGGCCACCACCCACGCCGCGCCGCGGTGTCGTCTTACGGGCTGTCCGGCACGAACGTCCACGCCATCCTCGAGCAAGCACCCGCACAAGCGCCGGGGCAGGGCCCGGCACAAGCCCCAGAGGACGCACCCGAAGCCGATGGGCCGCTGGTGTTCCCGGTATCGGCCACGTCCGCCGAGCAACTGCGCGTCACGGCTGCCCGGCTGGCGGATTGGGCCGACGAGCACGGCAGCCGCGCCAGCACTGCGGGCCTGCGGGACCTGGGCTACACCCTGTCGCGCCGTCGTGCACACCGGCCGGTACGGACGGTGGTCTCGGCGAGCACCTTCGGTGAGCTGAGCACCGCCCTGCGGGATGTCGCCGACAGCGACATCCCGTACGAGGCCGCCGTGGGGCAAGACGACCGCGGCCCGTTGTGGGTGTTCTCCGGACAGGGTTCGCAATGGTCGCAGATGGGCGCTGAACTGCTTGCCAAGGAGCCGGTGTTCGCCGAGACCATCGCCGCGATAGAGCCGATCATCGCCAAGGAGTCGGGCTTTTCGGTGACCGAGGCGATGTCGGCGCCGCAGACGGTGACCGGTATCGACCGGGTGCAGCCGACGATCTTCGCGATGCAGGTCGCGCTGGCCGCGGCGATGAAGTCCTACGGGGTGCGTCCCGGCGCCGTGATCGGGCATTCGCTCGGTGAATCCGCGGCGGCCGTCGTCGCGGGGGCGCTGTCGCTGGAAGACGGGTTGCGCGTCATCTGCCGCCGGTCGCGGCTGATGTCCCGAATTGCCGGAAGCGGTGCCATGGCGTCGGTGGAGCTGCCCGGCCAACAGGTGCTGTCGGAACTTTCCATTCGCGGAATCTCCGATGTGGTGCTGTCGGTGGTCGCCTCACCGACGTCGACCGTCGTCGGCGGGGATACCGAGACGATCCGCGACCTGGTGGCGGCCTGGCAGGAGCAGGACGTGATGGCACGCGAGGTGGCGGTCGACGTCGCCTCGCATTCGCCGCAGGTGGATCCGATCCTCGACGAACTGGTCGAGGCCCTCGCCGACCTCGAGCCGATGACGCCGGAGATTCCGTACTACTCCGCGACCCTGTGGAACCCGCGCGAAGCGCCGTCGTTCACCGGCGAATACTGGGCGGAAAACCTGCGGTACACGGTGCGATTCGCGGCGGCCGTGCAAACGGCCCTCAAGGACGGATTCCGGGTCTTCGGAGAGCTGGCCCCGCATCCGCTGCTGACCCACGCCGTCGAGCAGAACGCCGCCAGTCTGGACATGCCGATCGCCGCGCTGGCGGCCATGCGGCGCGAGCAGGACCTGCCGCTGGGGTTGCGTGCCTTCGTCGCCGACGTGCACAGCGCGGGCGCCGCAGTTGACTTCTCCGTCCAGTACCCAACCGGGCGATTGGTGGACGCGCCGTTGCCGACCTGGACTCACCGCGCGCTGCTGCTGAGCCGGGAGTCCGCGGACCAGGCGCGCGGTGCCGCGGTGCAAGCCGTTCATCCGCTGCTCGGGGCGCATGTGCACCTGCACGAGGAGCCGGAGCGCCACGTATGGCAGGGCGAGGTCGGCACCGAGGCACACCCATGGCTTGCCGACCATCAGATTCACAGCGTGGCCGCGTTTCCCGGTGCCGCCTACTGCGAGATGGCGCTGGCCGCCGCGCGCACGACGCTCGGCGAATCCTCCGAGGTCGCAGACGTCAAGTTCGAACAGACGCTGTTGCTCGCCGACGAGACGCTGGCCTCGTCGGCGGCGACGGTTACCGCGCCCGGGGTCCTCGAGTTCACGGTGGACACGCATGAGGAGGGCGAAGGCGTTCGCCGCGCGAGCGCGGTCCTGCGCGCCCCGAAGGGCGCCACGGAGTCCCAGGCGGAGCCGCAGCAGCCGGCGGCGCACGACATCGACACGCTGATCGCCAACCATCCGTCTCGCATGGACGGTCCCGAATTGCGAAAGGCCTTCGACGCCGTGGGCATTCAGTATGGCCCGGCCTTCTCGGGCCTGTCCGCGACACTGGTCGCCGATGGGACCAACGCGCACATCACCACGGTGCTCGCCGAGGTCGCGCTGCCCGGGGCCATCCGCTCGCAGCAGTCGGCTTACGCAGCCCACCCCGCACTGCTCGATGCCTGCTTCCAGTCGGTCATCGTCCATCCCGAGGTGCAAAAGGCGGGCGCCGGCGGCCTGCTGTTGCCGGTGGGTGTGCGCAGGTTGCGCAACTATCACTCGACGCGCAACGCCCACTACTGCCTTGCCCGGGTCACGTCGTCGCGGCCCGGCGAGTGTGAGGTCGACCTCGAGGTGTTGGACCAGTCCGGCACGGTGCTGTTGGCCGTAGAGGGTCTACGGCTGGCCGGCGGGGCCTCCGAGCACGAGCAGGCCCACCGGCTGCTCAACGAGCGGTTGCTGACCATCGAGTGGGAGCATCGTGAGCTGCCCGAGGTGACGCACGGCGAGCCGGGATCCTGGCTGCTGCTCAGCGCGTGCGATGTGACGGATGCGTTGCCGGCGCAACTCGGCGCCGCGTTGAATTCCATTGGTGCGCAATGCATGACGGTGTCTTGGCCGCTCGGGCCGATGGATGTCGCACAGCTGCGTTCGCTGCTGTCGGGCAGCGGCGCGGCCGGCTCCAATGGTCACGGCGACCTCAAAGGCCTGGCCGGTGTCGTCGTGGTGACCGCAGCGCCCGGCGGCGGCGGTGCCGAATCGAGCCGATTGCGGCACGGCCAGGACCGCGGTCAGGAATACGTGTCCCACGTCGTGACCATTGCCCGT
This sequence comes from Mycobacterium sp., assembly GCF_052145595.1. Taxonomy (GTDB): domain Bacteria; phylum Actinomycetota; class Actinomycetes; order Mycobacteriales; family Mycobacteriaceae; genus Mycobacterium. Next base: position 9,798 of record NZ_JBKQOI010000251.1, read on the forward strand.
GAGCTCTCCGAGCTGCCCGGCGAGTCGCCTCGGTTCTTTGTGGTGACCAGAAACGCCGCGAGCGTGGCCACGGGCGATGCGGCAAACCTGGAGCAGGCCGGGCTGCGCGGGCTGATGCGAGTGATCGATTCCGAGCATCCGCATCTGGGCGCCACCCAGATTGACGTTGACGACGCGACCGATCCCGGCCAAATTGCGCTGCAGCTCAACAGCGGCTCGGAAGAAGACGAGACCGCCTGGCGCGGCGGCGAGTGGTACACGGCCCGCCTGCGGCCCGGTCCGCTGCGCCCGGCCGAACGGCGAACCACCGTCGTCGAGCACGAAAGCGACGGCATGCGTCTGCGGATCCGCACCCCGGGGGACCTGGAATCGCTGGAGTTCGTCGCCTTCGACCGTGTCCCGCCCGGGCCGGGGGAGATAGAGGTCGCGGTCACATCGTCGACCATCAACTTCGCTGATGTTCTGGTCGCCTTCGGGCGGTATCCCACCTTCGAGGGCTACCAGCAGCAGTTGGGCGGCGACTTCGCCGGCCTGGTGACCGCGGTGGGACCGGACGTCATCGAGCACAAGGTCGGCGACCGCGTCGGCGGCGTGTCCCGCAACGGTTGCTGGGGCACATTCGTCATCGCCGACGCCCGGCACGCTGTCACCCTTCCGCCCGAGGTGCCGCTGGAGGACGCCGCCGCGGTGCCCACCGCTTCGGCGACCGCCTGGTACGGCCTGCACGACCTGGCCCATATTTCGCCGACCGACAAGGTGCTGATCCACTCCGGCACCGGCGGCGTCGGACAGGCGGCCATCGCGATCGCGCGGGCCGTGGGTTGCGAGATCTTCGCGACCGCGGGCAGCCCGGAGCGCCGCCAACTTCTGCGCGACATGGGCATCGAGCACGTCTACGACTCGCGCAGCACCGAGTTCGCCGACGACGTCCGCCGCGACACCGACGGGTACGGCGTCGACGTGGTGCTCAACTCGCTCCCTGGCGCCGCGCAGCGCTCGGGAGTCGAATTGCTGGCCTTCGGTGGGCGGTTCATCGAGCTGGGCAAACGCGACATCTACGGCGACACCCATCTCGGGCTATTCCCCTTCCGCCGCAACCTCTCGCTGTTCGCGGTCGACCTGGCATTGCTGACGTACACCCACCCGGAGACCGTTCGGCGCCTGTTGACCACCGTGTACCAGCGCACCGCCGAGGGCGAGCTGCCACTGCCGCAGACCACGCACTACCCGATTCATGACGCGGCCGCCGCGGTCCGCTTGGTCGGCGGCGCCGGGCACACCGGCAAGGTGGTGCTCGACGTGCCCCACGCGGGAAGCAGTGTGGCCGCGGTGCCCCCGGAGAGTGTTCGGCCGTTCCGGTCCGACGGTGCCTACATCGTCACCGGCGGTCTGGGCGGCCTGGGGCTGTTCCTGGCCGGCGAGATGGCCGGGGCAGGGTGCGGACGGATCGTGCTCAACTCCCGCTCGGCGCCCGGCGAGCAAGCGCAGCAGGCCATCGAGCGGCTGCGGGCCACCGGGGCCGACATCGTGGTGGAGTGCGGTGACATCGCCGTGCCCGCGACGGCCGAGCGCCTGGTGGCGGCGGCGACCGCATCGGGGCTGCCGGTCCGCGGTGTGCTGCACGGTGCGGCGGTGGTCGAGGACGCCACGCTGACCAACGTCACCGACGAACTCGTCGACCGCTGTTGGGCGCCGAAGGCCTACGGCGCGTGGAACCTGCATCAGGCCACCACCGGGCAGCCGCTGGATTGGTTCTGCTCGTTCTCGTCGGCCGCCGCGCTGGTGGGATCCCCGGGTCAGGGGGCATACGCCGCGGCAAACAGCTGGTTGGACGCTTTCGCCCACTGGCGTCGCGCGCAGGGTCTGCCGAGCACCGCGATCGCCTGGGGCGCCTGGTCCGAGGTCGGGCGCGCGACGGCCCTGGCGCAAGACGCCGGCATCGCGATCAAGCCGGCCGAGGGTTATCGCGCCTTCCAGACGTTGCTGCGTTACGACCGCCCGTACTCCGGCTACGCGCCGATCATGGGAACGCCGTGGCTGACGTCCTTCGCGCAACGCAGCCGGTTCGCCGAAGCGTTCCAGTCCATGGGTAAAGGCAAGCGGGATACGGGCAAGTTCCTCGCCGAACTGAAGGTGCTACCCCGCGAGGAATGGCCCAGCGCCATTCGCCGGCTGGTATCCGGCCAGATCAGCCTGTTGCTGCGGCGCACGATCGATCCGGATCGGCCTTTGTCCGACTACGGTATGGATTCGCTGGGTAATTTGGAGCTTCGAACCCGCATCGAGACCGAAACCGGAGTGCGCGTCAGCCCAACGAAGATCACGACGGTTCGAGATCTGGCGGATCACCTGTGCGACGAGCTGGCACATTTGGAAGCCGCACCGTCAGCATCCTGATCGCAGCACACCGCTTGGATCTGCGGGGGTGAGTGTGGGCGCTCAAAGACCCGCCACGCCGACGGTGAGCAGGACACAGCCCACCGCGGCCAGCAGGGCGGCGACCTCGACCCGTCGACGCGCGCGGATCCAGTCGTTCAGCGCCGCCATCGACGCACGCGTCGCCCGGGGAGCCAGTAGATACGCGAGGAGCGGGATCTCCACCAGCGCGAAGGCCACGACATTGAAGATCACCAGCGCCCTGACTTGAGTCATGGCCGCGGCACCGGAGGCGAGAATCACCGCCAGCGCGGCCAGATAGTCCACGGACGGCAGCGCGATGCCCAGCCCGGCCACCCCCGCGACCCACAACGAGGGCCCGTTCAACAGTCGTTGGGCCCGCACCGTGAGCCTCCCCGGGCCGGCATCGCGGCCGGCGGCAGATTTCATGACCAGTACCGCGGCGACCAACAGCGCCAGCACGCCGATGAGGACCTGAACCCTGGGCAACGTGAAGTACGTCGACCCCGGCAGCCTGCGCCGCAAGACGAACAAAACGACCAGACCCACGGTCATCCCCATCGCGAAACCGCCGGACAGGAACGCGAGCAGCTGCAGCAACGGCCTGGGTCTGTTCAGCATCAGCACCGTCATGCCGATCCGGAACGGCTCGAGGCTCACGGCGACGGCCATCACCAGGATGGTGATCAACATGCCTTTGGTTGCGGCCGCGGTCCTAGGCGTCCAACCGGGTGAATTGCCGCTGCCGGTACTGCTCGACGCAGGCGGCCCGCCGGATCTTGCCGCTCGTCGTGGTCGGAATCGACCCGGGCGATACGAGGACGAGGTCGGCGACGGTGAGACCGTGCGACTTCGATATCGCCGCGGTGACGTCGTTCTTGACGACGTGGAGCCTTTCCAGCGCCTCTTCCTCGGAATCGCCGCGCTTCTTCAGCTCGATGATGGTGACCAACTTCTCGGTTTGATCCACCGGAACGGAGATCGCCGCGACCCGGCCACCGGTGATTTCCCGGACCGTCGACTCGATGTCCTCGGGGTAGTGGTTGCGCCCGTAGACGATCAGCAAATCCTTCATGCGGCCGACGATGAATATCTCACCCTCGGAGACGAATCCGAGGTCTCCGGTGCGCAGCCAAGGCCCCTCGGGTGTGCCCGGCGGGGGGTTGACCAGAATTCCGCCGAAGGTGCGCCGGGTCTCGTCCGGATTCTGCCAGTAGCCCTCGGCCACGTTCTCGCCGCTGACCCAGATCTCGCCGACCGTTCCCGCCGGACACTCGATGCGGGTGCCGGGGTCGACTATCCGCACCGTCGGCGAGTTGGGCATGCCGTAGCTGAGCAGCGGTGCGCCGCTGTTGGCGGAGGACCGCTCCGCGCTGCCCTCGGACAGCTTCTCGGGCTCGAAGTGGACGACCTCCGGCGGGCCGTTGACGGTGCGGCTGGCGACATAGACGGTCGCTTCGGCCAGACCGTACGACGGACGCATCATGTCTTCGCGAAAGTTGTACGGAGCGAATCGCTTGCAGAACCGGTCCAGCGTCGCGGGGTGAATCCGTTCGGCGCCGCTGATGATCCCCAATATCTTCCCGAGATCGACGTCGTCCAGGTCGGCGTCCGTGGTCTTGCGGACGGCCAGCTCGAAGGCGAAGTTCGGCGCCGCCGACATCACGGGGCCGCCGCCGGACATCGAGTGGATCCACCGCGCCGGACGCTGCAGGAACGCGACCGGGCTGGTCAGGTCGGCGCGGTAGCCGCCCAGGATCGGTGCGATGATGCCGAGCACCAACCCCATGTCGTGGTAGAAGGGTAGCCACGACACGATGGCGGTGTCGTGTGGCGGAACGCCTTTGACCTCGACGAAGTAGTCGGCCATCAGCTGCTGGAAATTCACGTGCAGGTTTCGGTGGGAGATCATGACCCCGGCTGGCAGCCGGGTCGAACCCGACGTGTACTGCAAATACGCGGTCCTCGGTGCGTTGCTGATCCGAATGCTCGGCGAACTAGGGTCGTCCAGATCCAGCGAGTCGACGTCGATGACGGCCGGGGCGCCGGCCGGGTCCGGCCGCTGAATGTACTCGGTGACGGTTGCTTTGACCGTTTCTATGGCGGCGGAGGTCGTGAGGATCACCGTGGGCGCGGTGTCTGCGAGAACGGCGGTCACCCGGTCGTCGTGCGAGCCAGCCGCGGGGACCGACAGCGGAACCGCAATCAACCCCGCCTGCATGGCACCAAGGAACGCCGCAATGTAGGCGAGTCCCTGCGGCGCCAGGATCACGGCCCTGTCGCCGACCGCGCCGTGCCGCTTGACCTCGTGCGCAACGTTCAGGCTTCGCTGGTACAGCTGTGCCCAGGTCAGAGTCTCGGTGACGCCCGCCCAATCCTGCTCGTAATCGGTGTACCGGAACGCGACTTCGTCGGGCTGAAGACCGGCGCGTTCGCGCAGCAGGAATACAACGGACGAGTTCTGCATGGGCGCTAGGTTACCGTCTCGCGCCTGTGCGCATGACGGACCGAGCGCCGCTCAGGGCCCCTGCTGGGGGCTTCTGCGGGCCTCTAGGTGCCCGGGCCCCAATGGAACACGCGCGACGTGAGCAGCACGAGGCCCAGGGAGACCGACGCGACGACGGTGAGCCCGATGATCGCAACGACGAGCGGGCGCCATCCGGTGCGCGCGATCTGGCGGATGTCGGTGGTGAGCCCGACGCCGGCGAAGGTGAGCAGGAATGCCCATTTCGACACGTTGGCCAGGTTCGTGGCCTGACCCTTGCTCAGCCAGCCGGCGGTCGCGATCGCCGAGACCGCTAGGAAGCCGAGCACGAATTTCGGGAATTTGTCCCAGATGAAGGCGGCCTTGGCTTTCGCGCCGGGCGCGATTTCGTCGGCTTGGCCACGGGCCGCCCAATACCGCGCGAACCCCAGGACGACGAACCCGATCAGCGCGTTGCGGGTGGACTTGACCAGCACGGCGATCTTGCCGGCATGGTCGGAAAACAGGTAGCCGGTCGCGGTGGTTTCGGCGGTGTTGTCCACGGCCAAGCCCGCCCACAGGCCGAATTCATGGTCGGTGAGGCCGATCAGGTGTCCCAACGGTGGCAATGCGAACAGCGCGACCGCCCCGAGCGCCAGGATGGCCGCGATGGCGTAGCTGACGTCGGCGTTGCGGGCCCGGATCGCTCCCTTGGCGGCCACGATGGCAGACACCCCGCAGATCGAGGTGCCAATCGCCAGCAGCGAGCCAAGTTTGCCCGATAGTCCGAATGCGCGTGCAGCGACAAGGATGATGGTTCCCGCGACCGCCATGTCCACCAGGATCTGGACCAGGCTGGTGGCGCCGAGTTTGGCGATGTCACCGAGCACGAATCGCGAACCGAGCGCCACTATCCCGACTTTGAGCCAGAACTGAAAGGTCAGCACACCGGGTCGGAATACCCGATGCAGGCCGACGGTGTTGGTGATGAGAAGGCCAATCACGATGGCCCACAACACGTATTCGATGTCGGGCACGGTCCAGTGGTGGTGTTTGGCCAGTGTGTTCCACCAGATTTGGGCGTATTTTCCCAGCACCCCCACCGCGATCAGCAGGAGAATGCCCGGCGCGTAGTCGAGCGGGCGGCTGCTGGTGAAGGCGGCTTCTCCCGGTTCAGAAGCCGACCCTTCGTCGGGTGCCCGGCTGACTTTGCTGATTGTGCTCACGCCGTCACCACGGAATCCTCGGGAGTGCACCGCCGACCGCCAGCGCGACGATCACGCCGGCCAGCAGTGTGGCCCACCAGTCGTCACCGACCCGCTCGAGCCAACCCCGCCACTGAGGCGTATTTGTATCGCCTGTGTTGCCTGTATCAGCCACGGCGCAATGGTTGCGCGGCCGATCCCGGCGGCCAAGTGATTCGCTCGCGCTGAATCTAGGTCTGCGGGCGCGGGCTGACCTCGTTGAGCAGAGCGATGACCCGCGCGGCGAGCTCATCGATGTCGGCGCCGGTGGTGTCCAGCACGAGGTCCGGGTTCTCGGGCGGCTCGTAGGGCGCGTCGACACCGGTCAGCCCGTCGAGCTCACCGCGGCGGGCACGCGCGTAGAGGCCTTTGGGGTCGCGCTTTTCGCATTCGGAAAGCGACGTGGCGACATGCACCTCGATGAAGGGCAGTTTGGCGGCATGATTGAGCGCGCGGGCGGTTTCGCGGTCGGACTTGAGCGGCGAGACCAGCGACGCCAGCGCGACCACGCCGGCGTCGGCCAGCAGCCGAGTCAAATGTCCGACCCGCCTGATGTTTTCGGTGCGATCGCCGGGGGAGAAGCCCAGGTCGTCGGACAGACCGTGGCGCAGATTGTCGCCGTCGAGCAGGTAGGCCACCCGTCCCGATTCCACGAGTGCACGCTCCACGGCGACCGCGATCGTCGACTTGCCGGATGCGGGCAGGCCGGTGAACCAGATCGTGGCGCCCGCCTGCGCGGTGGCCCGCCACCGATGGCCGCGGTCCAGCGCCGACGGGTGCCAGCGGATGTCGGTGCGCGGATGTGTGCCCGGCTTGACCTCTCGCGCCTCGATGATGGTGCCGGCGCCGACGGTGTCGTTGGTGGACTCGTCGATCAGGATGAAGGCGCCGCTGTCGCGGTTGTCGGCGTAGCTATCGGCGATGACGATCGAGCTGGTTCGCAGTGTCACGGTGCCGATGTCGTTGAGCGCCAGCTCAACCGGTCCGTCGAGCTCGTCGAGCGTTTCCGGGTCCAGCCGCGAGTGCAGCTCCTGCACGGTTGCCCGCACGGTCTTGGTGGTTTGTTTCAGCGCCAACCGGTCACCGGCCCGCAGCGGCGAATCCACGAACCAGCACACGGTCGCGTCGAGTTCGCGGGCCGGCACCGGCAAAACCGCGTCATCGGCGCCGCTGACCAGCACGTCGCCGCGCCCCACGTCGATGTCATCGGCCAGCTCGATCGAAACCGACAGCGGCGCAACGGCTATCATGCGGTCGTCATCGAGGGTGTCCAGCGCGGTCACCGTCGAGCGGGTGCCGGCGGGAAGCGAGACCACCGGATCGCCGACGCGCAGCGTTCCCGCCGCCAGCCGCCCCGTGTAGCGGCGGCGCACGTCGGCGGTTGGCCGGGATACCCACTGCACCGGCAACCGCAGCCGCGATGCCTCGGCCTGCGGCGCGGCCAGTTCGACGTTTTCCAGATACTCCAGCAGCGTGGGGCCGTGGTACCACGGCGTGCGGTCGGAGCGGTGCACGACGTTGTCGCCGTGCTTGGCCGCGATCGGGATCACCGTGACGTCCACCTCGCCCAGCCGGGCCGCCAACTGGCGTAGCTCGTCTTCCACCTCGGCGAAGCGGACCTGGTCGAAGTCGACGAGATCGATCTTGTTGACCGTGGCCGTGAAGTGCTTGATGCCCAACAGTTTTGCGATCCGGGCGTGCCTGCGCGTCTGACGCAGCACCCCGGCGCGGGCGTCGACCAGCAGGATGGCCACGTGCGCGTTGGAGGCGCCGGTGAACATGTTGCGGGTGTAGCGCTCGTGGCCGGGCGTGTCGGCGAGGATGTAGCTGCGGGCGTCGGTGGAAAAGAAGCGGTAGGCGACGTCGATGGTGATGCCCTGTTCGCGTTCGGCGCGCAGGCCGTCGGATAGGGCCGCCAGGTCGGCGATGCCCTCTTCGTCGGTGACGGCTTCGAGGTGGTCCAGCGGCAGGCTGTCGGTGTCGTGCAGAAGCCGCCCGATCAGGGTGCTTTTGCCGTCGTCCACCGAACCCGCGGTGGCGATGCGCAGCAGCTGACGCGTTATGCCCTTGGCGGGCAGGGACTTTTCCGTGTGTTCGGTCGCGGTCATCAGAAGTAGCCCTCTCGCTTGCGGTCTTCCATCGCGGCCGCCGAGGCACGGTCGTCAGCGCGGGTCTCACCGCGCTCGGAGACCGTGGCCGCTGCGATCTCGGCGATGACGCCGGTGATGTCGGTGGCCGTGGAGCGCACCGCCCCGGTGATGGTGAGGTCGCCGACGGTGCGGTATCGCACCCACTCCACGGCCGAGGTTTCGCCGTTCCGCGGCCCGGTGTGCTCCGACACCGCCAGCAGGATGCCGTCGCGCTGGAACACCTCGCGTTCGTGGGCGTAGTAAATCGACGGCAGCTCAAGGTCTTCCAGCTGGATGTAGCGCCAAACGTCGAGCTCGGTCCAGTTGCTCAGTGGGAAGACCCGCACCTGTTCGCCCCTCTTGATCCGGCCGTTGTACAGCGACCATGGCTCTGGGCGCTGCGCGCGCGGATCCCATTGGCCGAACTCGTCGCGGAAGCTCAAGATCCGTTCCTTGGCGCGGGCGCGCTCCTCGTCGCGACGCGCACCGCCGAAGGCGGCGTCGAAACCACCGGCCTCCAGCCCGTCGAGTAGCGTGCGGGTCTGGGCCCGGTTGCGCGAAGCCCCGGGACCGGGGTCGGGCACGCGGCCGTTGTCTATGGATTCCTGGACCGAGGCGACGATCAGCTTGTGCCCATGGCCGGTGACCCTGCGATCGCGGAACTCGATCACCTCGGGAAAGTTGTGGCCGGTGTCGACGTGCATCACCGGAAATGGCAGCGGCAGTGGCCGAAACGCCTTTTCCGCCAGGCGAAGTAGCACGATCGAGTCCTTGCCCGCCGAGAACAGCAGGACGGGCCGCTCCAACTCGGCGACGACCTCGCGGATGATGTGCACCGCTTCGGCTTCCAGCAGCCGCAGTTCGTCGACTTGGCGCGTTTCTGGCGTTTCTGCGGGCGCGGTCGGGGTCATGTTGGTAGGCCCTCTCTTTCGGCGTCGGCGCGATAGCGGTCCACCCATTCGTCGGAGCGCTGGTCGGCTTGGCGCTCCAGCACCGGGTGGGGCGCCAGCCGTGGGTCGAGCCCCAATTCTTCGAGGATGGTGCCCACCACCTGAGTCAGGGTGCGCCACAACACCGGATAGGAAATCTCCATCGGTTTGATCTCTTCTTCGGCGAACCAGGTTCGCCAGCCCTGCTCCTGGGCGCGCAGCATGGTTACGACGTGGGCGATGGCTCCGGCGTGATAGGTGGCACGGGCATCGCGGACCGGATCGGGCCTGCCCCGCCATAACCGCGTCTGCACCGCCCGCCAGAACGACACCGCCTGCGACACCACGTCGGGCCGGTAGACGTAAACCAGGAGCGGTTCCTCGCCGACGACATCGCGGATGGCGGCCAGCAGGCCGTCGCCGGATCGATTCGGCAGGTCTTTCGCGCGGTTTAACAGCAGCGGCGTCTGGTTCCACATCAGCTTGCCGCCCCACACGCCGTTCGGTGTTCTGCCGACCGTGCGGATGTAGTCTCGCCAGATCTCGGCCGACGCGAGGTCGGGCTTCCCCGCGTCGAGCGGATCGAGCAGGCTCAGGATGGACTCGTCGTCGACGCCGGCGAACCACTCGCGCGGTTGCGGCGCCTGGCTCGTGGTCGGCAGATACTGGAAGAACTCCTGGGGCTCGCCGGCTACGCCGGTCGCGCGCAGGGATTCCACCAGCAACGTGCTGCCGCTGCGTTGGGAAGCCAGTACCAAATATGACGAAGGGCTTTCTGTCACCTAGGAAGCCTAACCGGAGGCAAATCCGCTGCAACACATTGAATTCGCTTCACGCTGAAGATAACTGTTGCGCGGGTTCGACAGCTGCTTAGCGCGCGACCGCACGGTGGCGAGCGCCGAATGCGATGATAACCGTCCATATGTACTCATTACCGACGGGGGAGACAGCAATCGCTTACGAAGGACCGCGCGAAAGAGTCGGCCCGCCGAATCATATGGCGGGCTGACCGGGGCACTACAGCAGACCTCCGTCGACGGTTCGTGGCGCTCGGTCCGGTGAACGTGGACCGGTTTCGTAATCACCTCCTCGAAAGCTGGTCAACCAAGGAGTACTGGGATTCCGAAGTCGGCCGTCACGACATTGATGAGCACACCGTTAGACGTCTGATTTACGACCGGCACGAATACGTGCCGTGGCTGAATGAGCTCCGAAACCTAGACGGGTCTCGGGTTTTCGAGATCGGCTGCGGGACCGGGTCATCGATGATGGCCCTGGCCGAGCAAGGCAGCGAGGTCACCGGACACGACCAAAGCTGCTGCGCCACGGAAACGTTGGCGGCCAAGCCGACGTGTAACAATCTTGGCCGCGGTAATCCTCGCTGCTGTGCTCCTCGGTGGTGCTCTCGCATACGCCTTCTGGCCAAGCGAAAACCAGGTCATTCCGCCACCCGATTCCGAGTCGTGCCCATCGTCGAATGCCGGTACCGGGTCTTTCTCG
>NZ_JBKQOI010000252.1:0-3326 GCF_052145595.1 Mycobacterium sp.
ACTCACAATACGACCCGGCGGGTGGGCCCTATTTCAGCCACGGCGACCTGATGTGGTAATCCACCGCAAGCATCATCCCCGCGGGGATCGGTATCGTGTTCATTGGTCCCATCATCGCCGAGGTCACGCCGGAGACCGCCATCGAATTCAATTAGGAGGGTGTCATCGTGAGAAGAGCCGTAGCGCTGATGGTCCTCGCCATAGGGTTGGCTGCGCCGGCCTACGCGGACACCACTGACGACGCATTTTTAGCCAACATCAACAGCTCCGGCATGAATTACGGCGCACCCGATAAAGCAATCTCGGTCGCGAAGACCGTCGTCTGTGGCACCCTCAACGACAACCCCAACACCAGCAACGCGGATCTGGTCGCCAAGGTGACCGCCGCGACCAACTGGCCGGCGGTGGATGCCGCCTACTTCACGGGAGCTGCCATACAAGCCTACTGTCCCCAGTACGGTCAGACCGCTCCCAAAAAGCCGGGGTTTCACTCGGTGTGAACGCGGCGCCCTATCCGATCACCAACAGCCGCAATGTGATTCGGATCTAGTCACTTGGTCGTAGCCGGAAATCGGCATGGGTTGCAGGTCATCTGCCCCGCTTGGTCGGGATATCGCGTCGGCATTGTGCGTCGCTGGCCCGGCGATGTTCACGCGCGTCGGGCACAATGTCGGCGTGACGACCGCGCCGACCGAGCAGGCCGAATCACAAGGGTTGCTGCTGCGGCTGATGGACCCGGCCAACCGATCGTGGAGGAGACCCTGCGTTACGACCCGCCCACGCAATTTGTCGGCCGAACTGCCGCCGACGACATGACGATCGGGGGAATCGAGGTGCCCGCGGGCGACGCGATGCTGCTGTTGCTGGCCGCGGCTCAGCGTGATCCGGCCGAGTTCGACCGACCCGACACCTTCGATCCGGATCGTGGGGTGTTGCGGCACTTGGGATTTGGTCGCGGTGTGCATTATTGCCTGGGCGCGCCGCTGGCGCGGCTGGAAGCCGGCATGGCCCTGTCGGCGATAACAGCGCGCTTCCCGGACGCGCGGCTGGACAGCGAGCCGCAGTACAAGAAGAACCTCGCGCTGCGCGGTTTATCGGAACTGACGGTCGCGGTGTAGTTCGCTGCGTTCGCAGCCACCTCGCTGCATCTGCAACACTTTGGCGATGCCCGTCTTGCACATCCAACACCCGATCGCCGACCTCGACACATGGCTTCGGGATTTCGCCAGCCGTGCGCCTGTGCGGGAGCAGGCTGGCGTCACCGAAACGCACGTCCTTCAGGCCGAGGACGACCCGCACTACATCGTGGAACTTCTCTTCTTCGACACAGCAGAGGCCGCAAACAATTACCGGACGTTCATGCGCGAGCAGGTGTGGTCATCGTCGTCGCCGGGGCTGGCCGGCCATCCGCACAGCATCATCCTTCACGAGGTGAAAAGCCGGCTCTGAGGATTAATCCGCCGTATCGCGGAAAAGCGGTTATCTGAATCTGCTTAGCTTGAGCCGGGCGACGACCGCGGTCGGTTGCGGCCAGGTGGATTACCGGATGAAGGAGCCAGTTATGTTCCTCGCAGATAATCATTCCGCGCCGAGTGGTAGTCGGCGCGATCGGCGCTGGCGCGGTTGCCGGCACGCTGTTATGTGCTACCGCGGGGAACGCCGCGGCTGATCCGCCGCCCCGGCCGCCCGACTGCACCGCTGCGGACGTAGCCGGTGTCGCGGCCGGTGTTGCGACGGCGCTCTCGACCTACCTGTTCATGCACCCGGACGTGAACGGGTTCTACACCGGCCTTCAGGATCAGCCCAAAGATCAGATCCGCGACGACGTGCAGAACTACTTCAACGCCAACCCGCAGGAGCAAGCCGACCTTGAGGGCATCCGTCAGTCGCTGGTTGACATCAGGCAGCGTTGCCAGTGGACTCCATTACTTGGGCAGGGCGGCGCCACTCCCTAAGCGATCGGGCCGCGGGACGTGACCATGTCCCAAAGCTGACGACAATTGCCAGTTCACAATTCGACCAAAAGAAGCCACGGCCGTGACGGGAAGGAGATTGCGATGAATCTGTGGGGGCGGTCTTGGACTGCCGCGGGGATCGCGGTGTTGGCTCTTGCGTCGATTCCTGAGGTGTATGCCGTCGTGCAACCGTCCGGCGTGGCCAACGCCGACGTCTGCGCGAGCGTCGGCAGGCGTATTTCAGTTAGCGGGTGCACCAACGTTGCCGATACTGTCAACACGTATGTCCCACCGCCGGCCGACTACGCGCCGCTGCCGCAGGACTTTCCGCCCCCACCACCGCCGCCGGTAAGTGTGTGCGTCGGAGCCGGCCGGCGAATCCATGTAAGCGGGTGCTCCTGAAAGCGCGACTCCGGGTGTGGGCGTCGGGACTTCACCCTTTGGTCGACTCCCGGCAAGCTGTGGCCATCCGTTTGTGTCAGGCTTCATGCGAGACTCCGGTCGTGACTTATGACGTTCACATTCGAACCGTTGACGGCTTTGTCCAGTACCCCAACGCATTCAGCGTTGGCGTCCAGGACGGGATCCTGATGGTCCAGGTTGGGGAAGACGTGGAGCATTCGGACAACATTTACTTCAGCCCCGGCTACTGGTGTCAGTACGCGGTAGACCCTCACAGCGACGACCCCCTGAACTTAGATTTCGACGACTTGGACGACGTAGACGACGAATAGGGGCCCAGCCGGTGGGTGCGCGACAGCGAAACTTAGGCCCGGGCGCCCGGCGCCGTCACTTCACCTAAGGGGCTACCGTTTCAGCGAGCCTGTTTGGCGAGTTGGCGCGCGGGGGCGTGCCTGTCGCTGTTCAGGTATCGACGTTGTAGCCCGTTGATATGGGTTTGTGCTTCGTTGATGTCTTGCCTCAGGGCGGCTGCTTCCCCCCGGGCATCCCGGTGTTCCAGCCAGGTCAGCTGGCGGGTCATTTCGTCCAGCAGATCGCACAACGCCCGGATCAGCGCCACGGCCTGGGCAGCATCGCGTTCACCCATGGGAGGAATCGTTGCATCAATGGCCTCATCCTGAAAGGGGGATGGCCCATTTGAAACAAGCCGCTTAACGAATCGTAAAACTCGTCCCTGCTTCCCGAGCAGAGCAGAGGAGGCCCGCTCAGCCCGGTAGCGTGCGGCTATGACGTTCAAAGTCGTGTGGGCCGATGGCAGCGAGAACACGTACGGAGACGACCTTCATTTCGACACCGAGGGCGCCGTTCTCAAGATTGGCTACACCAAGGGCAGGTGGTCGTGGTATTTCGCGCCCCATCAGTGGGCACACATCGAGCATGAGCCGCGGGACGCAGTGCCGCCTCCATTCC
>NZ_JBKQOI010000253.1:0-6988 GCF_052145595.1 Mycobacterium sp.
CGGTCAGCAGCAGCTCCTGCGGTCGGTCCAGCCACCGGCGCAGGCTGCCGTCGTCGTTCCACACCTGCTCGGCGGGGACCAGCAGGCTCGGGTCCTCCGTCGACGCCAACAGGAACTCCAGCCGCCATGACGAGTCCACCGACGTCTGGTCGTCGTCGGTCTCGATCTCGGACAACCGGAATGTCGCCTTCGCCGGGCCGACCGTGCCGGTGCCAACGTCGTCCCACGGCCGCAACGCCTGGGCCAGCGCATCGAGTTCATCGGATTCCGCGTCGAACCGGCCGTCGAGACCGGTCAGCGCCGTCAACCAATCCTCCACGGCGGACCGACGTTTCACGCGCCCCCGGCGCGGGGGCAGCAGGTCGATCCGCGGCAACGCCGCGCGCACGGCGGCATCGACCATCGCATCCAACGCCGAGGCCACCAGCTCGTGCGGGTCATGCCCGCCAAGTTCGGCCCGGCACACCGGCGGCATCGCCGAGGCCAGTGAGGTCATCGCGACCACGTCGCGACCCTGCAACACCGGACGCCAGGACGCGATCGCGCCGTGCGTGTCGCGCCGCAGCTGCGGCAGCGCCCGACCACGCTCGACCAAATCACGCGCGAAAGCCGCCAGTTCGGCGAGATAGCCGACCGACGCGCCGTACCGGATGTCCGTGGCGGGCTCGTCGATCGCCGCCAACGCGGCTCCGGCATCCAGTTGCACGACCGGAACCGTCCACGCCAACAGCGTGGCGTCGGTTCGCGCTGGCGGGCGCGGGATGACCCGGATCAGCTCCGGTGAGTCCAGCGGCGCTGACCGCAACGACGGCAACAGCAGCACGCAGGTACCAGGCTTGCCCGGATGTATCGCCGCGATCGCGTCGGCGGGCGCCGCGAACGGGTGCGGCCGCGCAGAACGCAACGCCTGACTCGGGCTCTTCACCAGCAGATCGGAGTCCTCCGCCCACAGCCCTAAACTGCCCGACATGGACCAGAAGCCGTGCAGGACCAGCATTCAGTTCCCTCTTTTCGTGCTGCGCGACGTTAGGCTAACCGGGTAGCTCAGCCGCCGCTGACCTACCCGAGATCATCGAGTTCGTCCTCGAAGCACCCAAACGGTGCCCCGCCGGGGGTATGGCCGACGACGAACATCCGCCGATCACCCACCCAGGCCCACTCGGGATCGTCGAATTGCCCCGCGTCGAAATTGTCGGCGGACCGGCGAGCACGTTTCGCAGTTCCCCTCCACCTGCTGCGCCGCCGCTGCACGGACCGATCGTATCGGGCAGCCCCTACCAGATGGGGCCGGAGACACGATGTCCGAATCCCGCGTGTTCGCGCAAGACCCGCCTAACTCCTGCGACGTTTCATTGCCCAGAGCTGCCATCGACTGCATCAGAAGGGTGGCGGCTCGTCGTCGCTGGTGGGTAGGGGTTCGGCGAAGTAGCTGACCATCTGGGCACTTTGGGCCAGGCGGGCTTAGCGGTTCCGGCGTCCTTCGGCGGTGATGCGCTGGGCCCGGTTCTGGGCTCGGGTGCGTTGACGGCGAGGCATTAGCGCACCACGGTCGCGCAGTGGTCGACCGGGACATCCGCCACTGGCGGCTCGCCGGAGGGGACGCACAGGCTGGGGAATAGCAGCGTGCTGCCGGGCGTGGTGACATAGGTGTGTCCTGACGGGGTTGTCGAGTCTGTATGACGGGGTGAGGATGGGCTGTTTGTGCTGCTCAGCCGTGTCGCCACGCTGATTCCCAGCTCCCAGCTCGATCCTGCCGCACGTTCACGGGTGCCCGCGTGCAATCGTCTGCGCGCTGACAAGCGACGCTCATGGTCAACCGCCGTCGACAACGCCAAACGGAAGGCTGATGCGTCGAAAGACTGCGAAGAAAACCAACCCGGATTGATACACGCGAAAGGGGCACTGAGAACGGCCGAGTCACTGGCCGCAGGACGCAGTCATTGCCGCGGTCGCCTAGGAGGAAGACAACCTTACGCAGCCGCCTGCAGGGCGATCTCGGAGATTTCCATCCGGCTCTGGCCATCGGTGGTGCCCAAGGTGGAGATCCACACCAGCACATTGGAGGTCTTGGTCCGGTCATGCACCGCTATGCGGTTGTGCCCCGGCTGCAGTGGCGTGGTTGGGGTCAGCTCGATGGTGTCGGCCAATTTGGCTGGGGCTCCGGTGGGCGACGAGCGGATCTGCACCTGGGTTCCTGTGCTGGACACGTCGATCGTCACGGCGCTCAGCGCGGTCGGTTCGGACAGGTGCAGCAACAGACCCATTCCCACGATGAATTTCGGGAAAGGGACGGCGTCCTTATAGGTAACGGTGGACCACGCCGTGTCTGGGTTGCCGTCGATCGCCAAGTTGGCCTGCTGCGGATTGTCGGGGGCACCGTCGGGTGAAAACACCGTTGCGCTCACTGGCTTGACGATTGGTCCGGGGCGAGTCCAGATGCCGAATCCCTCAGTGAAGTACAGAACCGCAGCCGCGGTCAACACGATCACACCGACGACGGCGACGAGTGCAACGATCCGGACCTTTCTGCCTTTCGGTGCCTCGTCTCGCGGCGATTTGGCGCGGACCTGGGACCGGCGTCGCTTCGGACGAGCTCCGGCTGAAAAGTTGACGATTTTATCGGCATCGAGGGTGCCGCCGTCCCAGAAGCCGCTGACCTCGACCTCATCCCCGTCTGCGAGCTGACCCGCTACGAGATGCGTTTGTATCTCGACCGGAACAGGACCACGCCGGTCGCCTAGTGGGTCATATGGGACCACCTGGAATGACAAGATCCCGACCTGATCTTGTGCACCGACCGCGCTCTGCTGTACGCCGCGTGCTGTCCCATGAACGACCACACGCTCGAGACGCTGCGTCGGTGGACGCTCGCCTGAACCGAGGTCCTCGGCGGGGGCCGACCCCGACGTCTGCGAGCCGGATTGCGGATGCGCTGGAGCGGCATCGCGGCGCGGACCCTGCTGCGTGAGGGCTCGGGCAAAGTCGACGCAATTCGGGTATCGCTCGTTCGGGTCTTTGGCCAGCGCCCTTGCCAGCACGGCGTCGAGGTGCGCGAGATCGGGTCGGCGCTCCGATATCCGCGGTGGTGGCGTACTTAGATGGTGGCTGATTACGGCAGCGCGATTTGAGTCTTGAAAAGGTGGGGCGCCGGTTAGTAGGTGAAAGGTCGTGGCAGCCAGCGCATATTGATCCGCTCGGCCGTCAAGCGGCTTGCCCAAGAGTTGCTCGGGGGCCACGTAACTGATAGTTCCCACGGCGACGTTGGCGTCAGTGAGGTTGCTGACGTCATCGATTCTGCGAGCGATGCCGAAGTCGGTTAACAGCACCCTGCGCCGGTGGCCATCGGACGCGGTCACGAGGATGTTCTCCGGCTTGACGTCACGATGGAGCAGGCGGCGATAATGACCGAAGTCGAGCGCATCAGCCACCGCTGTCACGATTTCCGAGACGTCTTGTTCTGGCATGCCGCCCGGGTGGCGCTCCCGAACCAATCGACCTGCGTCAGTGCCGTCCACGTAGTCCATCGAGATCCAGAGCCGGCCGTTGAACTCGCCACGATCGAGAACGCCGACGATATGTGGGTGCCACAGCGTCGCTGCCAATTCCGCTTCGCGATTGAATCTCGCCCGAAACTCCTCGTCGGCTATTGAGGCCAATGACAAGATCTTCAGCGCGTCGTGACGAGGCAGACGAGGATGCTGGGCGAGGTAAACCTCACCCATACCACCAGTGCCGAGCAAGCGCTGAATAACGTAGCCAGCGAAGACCTCACCGTTGTTCAACGGCATGTCCGAAAGCCTACAAACCGGCACGGCCAGGTAGCGAATTCCGCCGACGAGGAGTAGGACCGCCGCGCCACCGACCACTGGCAAGGAATCGAAGAGGGCAGGCCAAACGCGGCCAACGGTGTGCCTTAGCCAGACGTAAAAGAAATCTGACAGATCTGAATACCCGATGTTGTCGTAATAGGGCAGTTCCGTACATGGTTACTGCTTATCTGCTTAAGTGGACTAGTTTGCTTAAGATACGTCAAAGTTGTTGCTGGGCAGTGGTTTAGGAGTCGATCGCAGGGTTTGCTCTGGGCCTTCGGCGCCGCCGATGAGGTCGGCCAGGGGGTGGGGATCGGTGTTGACGCTTTGTTGCAGGAGTCGGTAGAAGAGCATTCCGCGGGCCTTTGACCTGCGGCGGTTGAACCGGAAGGTGAACTCGTCGAGGTAGTACTGCAGGTGCTCGCGTTCCACGCGGTAGTGGTGGGTGCCGGCGTTCCACCGTTTGAGCAGCGAGGCCACACGATGGGGTCCGGGTAGGGTGACGTGTCCCGGTTCAGGCGAGCTGTAGCCCGACACGTAGTGGTGGGTATAGCCCTCCTCGGCGAGAACCCGGAACATCCGTGCGCCGTCGGTGCGGATCAGCGAACCTGGCGCTACCGTCGTGCGGGCGAAATCCACGAGTTGTTTGGAGCCTGGCGCATCGGCGACCCCAAGTCGTACCCGGCCGAGTCGAAGCTTCCTATTCGCTGGTGTTCCGAGGTTTTCCACCGCGATCATGACAGGAGCCTTGTCCGTTGAGGCACCCTGTTTTCCGGTGGCGCGACCACCTACAAAAGACTCATCGACCTCAACGGCACCAGTGAGCAGCTCACGCTCGGGACGTACCATCGCCCGGCGCAGCTTGTGCAGCCACACCCAGGCCGTCTCGTAGGAGCCCAGGCCGAGCATGTCGTGCAGATGCTGCGCCGAGGCCCCGTTCTTCTGCGAGGTCACCAGCCAGATCGCGGCGAACCACGTGCTCAGCGGCGTGCGCGTGCGGTGAAAGATCGTTCCGGCCGTCACCGATGTTTTGCGTCCGCAACCGGCGCACTTCCAATGTGCCGTAGAGGTCTGCCACGCCCGATCGCCACCACACACCGGGCACCGGAAGCCCTCTGGCCAGCGCAAACGCGCTAGATACGCCGCACACGACACATCATCGGGAAACCACGCCCGAAACTCCTGATACGTCCGCGGATAGTCCAACCCGCCGACCGGACCCACACCAGCAAAACCCACGCTGACCAGCATAAGTCCACTTAAGCGGATAAGCAGTACATGGTTTCGGCGTGTTGCAACGTTATGAGTGTGGCGGACGGCTCCGTTGATTCGAGGATCGAGTCCTACCGCCCCGACCAGAACAGCATTGAACACACATTAGAACCGTTGACTCCAAGAAGAATTGGGCAGAGCGTCGTGAGCTGATCGGTGATCTTCGCGGTGGGACCACAACGTGTGCTCTCATCGCCGCCGCGACCGCCAGGAGGATGAGCGATCCTGCGCCCTCCCTTGGTCTCGTCAAACCCACCGTCACCAAAGTTTCCGTCAAGCCGGGTGCCCCCTGGACAGAGGACCAGTTACTGAAGATCGAAAAGGCGAGCCAACCTGACCTTTTCGGCCCTGGGCTGAAGCCGCTCGAAGCGATGCCGGTCGAGGTCCGCTACGCATACAAGTGCGCTGACCCCGCTTGCACTGGGCATGACCAGAAGGTGCTCGATTGGGAGCTGGGTGAGTCAGGGCGCAAATGGCAACACCAGTACGGCACCGACACAATCAACCAGGTACGGAAGAAGTGGGAGGACATGATGACGGCTGCGGACCGCGACCTACATTTCTTCATCGGAAATCAGCACCAGCGCCGGAATTCATTCTCAGTCCTCGGCACGTTTTGGCCGAAGCGGGTCGACGAACAGCTCGGCTTGTTCGGTCTCTCAGACGTGGACGACTGAGGCGTTCGGGACGACCTCAAGGATCCGACGCGCGACAAGAGCGCGATGGCATTCGGCGTGGTCCTGCTCGAAGCACAACAACGCCACGACACCGCCGTCGAGAAGTTCGACGACGTGCTCAAGTGCTGCCTCTGCCTCGTCACCATCGAGCACTTCCTGGTACCGCTCGATCGAGGCGCGGTCGCCAGCGCGGAAACCCGCCCTGTTGTCCTTGGGGTTGCCCAGGGCACGGTGGTGAACGTAGCGGATACCGACGGTGGCGAGAGCGGCGTCGAGTTTCATCTTCGACAATCCCGGCTTGCGGCTCAGCGGGGTAAGCCGTACATCGACGAGAACCTGCACGTTATGCGCGAGGAGATGATTGACCAGGTCATCGACAGTCTTCCCCTCGTAACCGACACTGACGAGTGCTGGTGTCCGCGAGCGCATGGCCAAGATGATGCCCGATCCGAGCCGCCAGGCGGAACTTCACCAGAGAATTCGTATCTCAATCGTTGTCTCGGAGTGGTGCGAAGATCCCAGCCACGGATCACAGCTCAGACAACTGTCATTGGCACCACCCCCAGGCGGGTTGGCCAACCGGGTAATGGGCGAGACCGTGCCGGTCGCCGAGTGCCCCGGTGACGATTGCAGGTGTGTAGCCAAGCAGCTCACGCGCCGGTGCAGCATCTGATTGGTCCGCAGTCAGTCCGCAGCACGTCCGTCATCAATCACACGCGATCAACACCATCAACACTGCTGACCTGGGATATCGCACCCCAACCAACGCGCCCAACTCAATCAAACGCGCTGGTGTCGTGGTTCGGGACGAAGAGGCCGTGGGTTCAAATCCCGCCACCCCGACCAGGAAATGGCTGGTAGAAGCCGTATTCAGTACGGCTATGCGGTTTGCTGCAGCGTACTGGATACACTTTCTCCCTGCGACGTGTTCCAGCGCGCCGACCGGACACACCAGCGCGGCTCCGATAACGTCGACGGACGTGACCGTCGCCGCCACCCGAACAGTGCTTGCCGGTGTTTTGTCCACCGGCGTCTTGTCCACCGGGCTGGCGGCAGTATCCGTAACCGCTGACCCTGGCAACCTCTCCGGCTCGTCGGTGGCGCGCAGCGCTTATGTCGCCGTTTCGGTGGCCACGGTGTGGACCACGCCGCAGAGCCCGCGTCCAGTCGACCATCCCGCCCTGACAAATCCGGTCGATATTCGCGGCTGGCTGTCGGACATGACGCCGG